>JANMZU010000095.1:0-1894 GCA_031383585.1 Betaproteobacteria bacterium | reverse complement strand
GATGGTTCCGCCGCTGATCGACTCCAGCCCAGCGACCATGCGCATGAGTGTGGATTTTCCGCAACCGGACGGACCAACGAAGACCACAAATTCGCCCGGGTGGATAGCGAGATTGATGCCGTGTACCACCTTGATGCCGTTGTCGTAAACCTTGACAACGTTTTCGAAGCGGACACCAGTTGCCACTGCTGCGTTCACAGGCGGGCCATTTTCAGTACACGCCGGTATTCAACTGTTTTGCCAGCGCTGGCTTCATCGCGCTCAGGAAGGCGTTGGCCTGACGCATCATCATGCCCATGTCCGAGGCGATCGCGACATAGTTGTAGCCATAGCCGATGAACTGCTGGACCATTTCCGGCGTGGGTCCGACAATACCGATGGGCTTGCCAATTTTCTTCGCGCGCGTCGCAGCGTCCTTGATCGCCGCCTGCACTTCCGGGTGGGCAATATTGCCGATCTGGCCCATTGCTGCCGACAAGTCGCCGGGCCCCATGAACAGCGCATCCACACCCTCGACCGCCGCGATATCTTCGAGGCGCTCAATGGCAGCGGGGGTTTCCAGCTGAATCATGCGAAAGATGCCATCGTTGGCGCGCTTGCCATAATCTGTAGCCGTCGCATAGCGGCTGGCACGATGCATTGCTGCGAAACCGCGCGTGCCAGGATTAACTTCGCCAGCTTGCGGATAGCGCGTCGAAGCTACGGCACGACGTGCGTCGTCAGCGTTTTGCACGAATGGGAACATCAGTGTCTGAGCACCAATATCCAGCGCACGCTTCACCGTTACCAATTCGTTCCAGGCGAGGCGTACCACCGGCGTGGCACTGGTGCCGGCGATGGCTTGAAGGATCTGATAGGTGTCCTTGACGTCGATGGGTACGTGTTCCATATCCACGACCAGCCAGTCGAAGCCGAGGCAGCCCATCGCCTCGGCTGTGGAGGCGGTGCCGGACATGAGCCAAGTACCAAGTGGAATACTCGGCTGTGCAAGCAGGGTGCGAAACGGATTAGTGAACGGGTCCATGTTGTCTCGGATTTAGTAGATCGGGGGCTCGGGTGTGGGCGCATTGCCCATCAGGAAGTCGAAGTCACAGCCTTGATGCGCTTGTGTCGCGTGGTCGATGTAGAGGCGCGTATAGCCGCGCTCGTAAATGCGTGCAGGCGCCTGCCATGCGGCGCGGCGGCGTGCAAGCTCTTCATCGGATACTTCCACATTCAGGGTTCGTGCGTCGATGTCCATCGCAATCATGTCGCCGGTCTGTATCAGCGCCAGCGGTCCACCGATCGCTGCTTCGGGCGACACATGCACCACGCAACTGCCAAAATGTGTACCACTCATACGCGCGTCAGAGATGCGCAGCATGTCGCGAACGCCCTGCTGCAGGAGTTTTTTTGGAATCGGCAGATTGCCCCATTCGGGCATGCCCGGTGCGCCTACCGGGCCGCCGTGTTGCAGCACCAGCACGGTGTTTTCATCCACCTCCAGCTCGGGGTGGTGAATCTCCGCCTGCATTTGGGCATTGGATGCGAACACCAGTGCGCGGCCGCGATGCTTGAAAAATCGCGGGCTGGCGCCGGACGGCTTGATAATTGCGCCGTCGGGACACAGGTTGCCGCGCAATACAGCCAGTGCCGCGCCCGGCGCGACCGGCTGCGCTAACGGGCGGATGACTTCGGGGTCGTGATTACTTGCGTCTGCGATATTGTCGCCCAGCGTCTTTCCGGTCACGGTAAGCGCATCGAGCTTCAGATGCAATTTGATTTCGGACAGCAGCGCCGGTAAGCCGCCGGCAAAAAAGAAGTCTTCCATCAATTTGTCGCCCGAGGGAAACAAATTTGCAAGCACCGGGATCCGTCGTGCGGCAGCGTCCATGTCGTCGAGCGTGAGGCTTAA
>JANMZU010000907.1:0-3450 GCA_031383585.1 Betaproteobacteria bacterium | reverse complement strand
GTAGATTCTCCCCCCTCGGACGAAGTCGTACGTTGGCTCGGAAACTCGAGTTCGCAATCAACTTCCGGGTCATCGCAGCACGTTTAGCTTAATTTTGGTGAAATGACCCAGTTGTCGAGTTACGCATTACGCTGCAAGTGATTGAAGACTACAGAAACTAGGGTTGGCCTAACTTTGGTGATGTGCAATCACGGCCGTCGTAGACCGAAAGTCCGCCAAGACGCGACTCGAGCCGATGAACAAGCTGATCGACCGCCGGCCCCTGGACAACGCAATTGCGGCGGAGAAAATCTGATGCCGGCGACGCGAACTGGCATAGTCGGCAGTAAGTCTCCTGAGTGGCGCTGCCCTCACAGTTGGCGACTAACTACCCGGACGCAAAAGCAGGCTTGCAATTGACGTGGAATCCGATTGATTGCACGCCTGCAGGCGGCGAATCCATCTGGGTATCCTATCTTGCTGCGCACCAGTGCGGCCAGTAGCAATGGTATCGGCTCATCGTTCAGCGAAACCAACAATGCGCAGACGGATACCTATCGTTTTCTGTTTCAGCAGCTGGGCGCGGACTTATGAGCGGGAAAATAACGTGGATTTAGCCGCTCTCGCCTGACGAGTTCCGGCCTAGCGGAGTTTGAATCCCCAGTCGTGCAAGGCAATGTCGGCTACAAATTTCTTTTGAAAAATGCAGTCACTTCAACAATGCTGTCGGCCCATGCTGCGGCGTTGCCGCCAGTTGTAGCGCCACGTCCACCTGGGGCATTGCCGTTGACCCGAGTGGCGACGTATCGAACCGGTCGTGAACTGTCAAAGGCGTGATGTGCACCGGGATAGATCTTGAGCGACACATCATATCCAGCATTTTTTGCCTTCGCCGCAAGCTTGCTGCATTCTTCAGCGGGTGTCCAGTCATCGAGTTCGCCGCTTAAAATCAACACAGGGGCCAGCGGTTTGTAGACGCCGCTGCCGCCAGCGCGCCAATCGCCCATTCGAATAGCGCAACTTGGGTAAAGGGCGACTGCCGCGTTGAAACCCGTTGGCGTAACTGACGGCTTTTCGACACCACCGACTGGAGCCGCCATCGTTACCAGCGTGGTCGCGCCGCCGTGCGAGCCACCCATCAAGCCGATGCGGTGGCGGTAGACATTCGGCAAAGTCCGTACGTACGCCAACGCTGCGTAAGCATCCTTCACTCGGCGCGACGGACCAACATCCACGCGTGACGGAGAAGGGTCTGTGCACACTCCGTCCGCAAAACCGCGAGTTGAAAAACTATCTGGCATGATCACCAAAAACCCGCTATCTGCAAGTTGCTTGGCCCATCTGGCAGGGGAACCGCTGGAATTTGGGCCAAGCCCGCTGCAGTCATGCATGATGACGACGGCTGGAAATGGTCCCGGTCCGTCGGGGCTGACGACATTGAACGGTATGTCAAGTACCGCAGCGGTACTTACCTGCGGAGTTGTCAAACGCGGTACAACATGGGCACAGCCGCCGAGAAACGCCGCTGCCAGAAAAATTGTGTTCCTGAACTTCATGAGATGCATATTTCTGCGGGCGCGGAGCAACTCAAAAATCAATGGTCCTAACTTGCGGACGCATCAATTCAACAGCTCGTACGCTCCACCTCGCTCAAGTGCGCGTTTATAGGCACGACGGTTGTGGATGCGTTGGAGAAAGTCAGTTAGTTTGGAATAGCGCGTGTCCAGTCCGCCACGCGTTGCTGCGGCCTCCAGCGGGAAGCTCATCTGGATATCGGCGGCGCTGAACGATTTGCCGGCAAACCATCCAGTCTTGGCAATTTCCGTTTCCATATAGTCCAACTGCTGGGCTATTTCAGGGTCGAGGTAGCTCGACTTGACTGTACTTGAGATTTTCTTGGCAATCGGGCGTACAAAAAATGGCATCGGCCCGGTTTCGACGCGATTGAAAACCAGTTTCATCAGCAGCGGTGTCATTGCCGTGCCTTCGGCAAAATGCAGCCAGTAGGTATAGCGCAAACGATCCGCCGACCCCGCCGCAGGAATCAGGCGACCTTCGCCGTAATGCTCTACCAAATACTCGACAATGGCCCCGGATTCGGCAACCACGACATCGCCATCAGTAACGACAGGAGATTTCCCAAGGGGATGCACCGCGCGCAACGATGCGGGTGCTCGCATGGTGGTTTTGTCGCGCTCGTAACGTTGAACCTCATAGTTGAGTCCGAGCTCTTCGAGCAGCCAGAGAATACGTTGTGATCGTGAGTTATTCAGATGGTGGACGATGATCATAAAGTATCTCGGTAGACACGCTTGGGAAACGTTGAGAGAAGGTGCCAGCCCTCGCAGTCTGCCGGATTTGAAAAGTCGCAGCGAGAATGAACTTGGCGGAGGCAGAGTTTCACGATTTTCCTGCCAATATTTGTTCTATTGGCGACGAAAGGCGGGGAACTATGCACCGGCCAGGTCATTTTGCTGCAGACTTCCTTCAAGTCTGACAGGCTGCCAGATCAGCGCAACCTGCGGGCGCTGATTGTGAGCTGGCAACCAAGTGGATATCACATCGGACGATTGCCGGTGTGAACTCACACCCGCTTACGTTCTTCCTTTTTTACCTTCTTGGCTTCTTTTTTTTCCTTCGGTGTTTTGGTTGGCTCTTTCTTCACCGCTTTTTTTGTGTCTTTACTTTTGCTCATGGTGGTTGCTCCGTTTTGACGTGTGTTGTCAGGCTGAAACATTGCTCGATTACTGCGGCTTCACTATAACTCGCAACGGGCAAAAGGTGTAGGCCTGCGTGCTACACTCAAAGCAACTTTTACACTTTAAGCGACCATGTCAGGAAGCACTTTAGGCAAGCTCTTTACGGTAACCAATTTTGGCGAGTCACATGGCCCGGCCATTGGCTGCGTGGTCGATGGATGTCCGCCGGGGATGGCGCTATCGGTCGATGATATCCAGCCGGACCTCGACAAACGCAAACCGGGTACTTCACGGCATGTAACACAGCGGCGTGAGGAGGATCGTGTGGAAATACTGTCAGGTGTGTTCGACGGCAAAACTACCGGGACGCCGATTGCGCTGCTGATTCGCAATGAGGATCAGCGCAGCAAGGATTATGGCAACATCGCCGAAAGCTTTCGGCCAGGGCACGCCGATTACACCTACTTGCAAAAGTACGGCATTCGCGATCACCGTGGTGGTGGTCGATCATCGGCGCGGCTAACGGCGCCGACCGTCGCTGCGGGGGCGGTGGCGCGAAAATGGTTGCACGAGAAATTTGGCGTGTCGATTCGCGGGTACCTTTCGCAGCTGGGCAAAAACAAAATCGCCTTTGAGACGTGGGATGCGGTTCACGAGAACCCGTTCTTCGCCGCCAATAGAAGTGTGATCGATTCGCTCGAGGCCTACATGGATCGCCTGCGCAAATCTGGGGAGAGTTGTGGCGCGCGTATCAATGTCGTCGCCAGCGGCG
>JANMZU010000903.1:0-1985 GCA_031383585.1 Betaproteobacteria bacterium | reverse complement strand
CGGGCTTGATTTCATTGGCAATAAAACCAAGCGCCATCATTTCACCACCTGCAGCAAAGCCAAGGTTGGCAAGCTGCGGTGTTGCCCAGGCACCACCCTCGCGCATGACAGCGGCTTGCAGGGCTGTATCGCTGGTATAGGCGTCGTAGGGCACCAGCGGCGGTGCCTGATTTGTTACTTCGTGGGTGCTGAACAGGTTTCGCCGAGTTTCGTTCATTTCAATTGTGCGTCCCACGCAAACGGAGATGTCGCCATTGTTGCAGAACGGCCGGTCGAATGCTGATCGACAGTCAATGTGCGCGAGCGAGACATTCGCTGGTCATTGGCTTGGCAAAGTTAGAGTGAATACAGACCGACGCAATACGTACACCTCGAAAAAAGACCATTCAAAATTAAAACATCCCCTACTCTCCAAACAGCAACTTCATTGGCGCCTACAGGATAGCGCAACGCCTATTTGCGCTGATTTGAACATGCCTGCCCAAATATTGCCGCGATTGACAATCCCGCAACAACGGGTCCAGCATTGCGCATGAATGAACTTTACGCCGTCGACGCCGATATCACACGTGCCTCAACCATCGACAGCGCTTTCTACCATGACGACGCTAGTTATTCGGTCGCCCGTGAGCGCATATTCGCCCGCACGTGGCAATGGATCGGCGATCTGAATGACGTGGGCGCAACCTGCACAGTTTCGCCACGCCAACTGCTACCTGGACTGCTGGACGAGCCGCTGCTGCTCGCGCGTGATGAGAAAGACCAGTTGCGATGCCTCTCAAACGTGTGCACACACCGTGGCAATCTGCTGGTGAAACAAGCCTGCAAGGCCAACCAAATACGCTGCGGCTACCACTCGCGGCGATTTGACCTCGATGGGCGCATGGCCTTTATGCCGGAATTCTCGGCCGCGAAAGCCTTTCCATCCGCAAGCGACAACCTCCCGCAGATACCCTTCGGCCAATGGGCCGGTCACGGTTTCGCGGCAATTGATCCGGTCGCACCGCTGGACGTGTTTCTTGCGGAAATGGCTAAGCGCGTGGGCTGGCTGCCAGTGACCGGGGGCGCGATCGATATGGTAAGAAGTCGCGACTATGTAATCAATGCTCACTGGGCGCTGTATGTTGAAAACTACCTGGAAGGATTTCACGTCCCATACGTACATGCCGGACTTAACCGGGTGATCGACGCCGCCGGCTACTCCAGCGAACTTTATCGCTACTCGAATTTGCAACTGGCGCTTGCGCGGAATGACGAAGAGGTATTTGACGCACCAGAAGGCTCGCCCGACCATGGCTTGCGTGTGGCCGCGTATTACTGGTGGATCTTCCCGAATCTGATGCTTAATTTTTATCCCTGGGGCCTCTCGCTCAATTTCGTTCAGCCCGAAGCCATCAATCGCACCCGTGTCGCTTTTCGCAGCTACGTTTGGGACCCGTCCAAGCTGGACAAAGGCGCGGGCGCAGCCTTGCACCAGGTGGAGATGGAAGATGAAGCCATCGTCGAAGCCGTGCAGCGAGGCACCCGGTCACGCTTTTACAGCAGGGGTCGCTATTCGCCGACGCGTGAGCTGGGCACCCATCACTTTCACCGCTTGCTGTGCGACTTTATGAATCGTGCTGATTAAAAGCTGGCCAACAGTAGATCGAAACTTGTTTATTGGCGGGCAGTTTCACGCCTAAATGGCTGGTGACGCGCGCCGATGCTAGTTTCTAGTTGCAGTCCTGCTACATAACTTGTTCCCGAATTGCCCGCCCGATAGTTAATGCCCCGGTGCTTTAGCCCAGCTCACCGGCTATGCGAGGTCACCGCGACTCCGGTGTCTCCGCCAAACTCGATATCGGGGCCAATAGCGATTCAACATCGGCAATGGTGATGCCCGTCAACGCACCGGCTTCGCCGTCGAGCAGTGCCGCCGCCAACTCACGCTTGTGGGCGATCAGCGTCATCATGCTTTCCTCCAGCGTGCCTTGTGCCACCAGCCT
>JANMZU010000886.1:0-2416 GCA_031383585.1 Betaproteobacteria bacterium | reverse complement strand
CGGCGCCCATTGGCAGTCTCTTATTCACGAATATATCAACGCCGTATGCGCCTGGGGTCGCCGCTTTGTGCGCCTCACGCTTGAGCAGTCTTGCCGCACGTACAACCAGGTCATCGTCTTCACACACGCCGGGCAGATCTGATTGACGGTGAATAGTACCGTCGGCACGCAATGAAAAACGCAATGTATCCCAGACGTCGAGCAACACGAACACCGATTGCAGCAGGTGGTAGCCATCGGCACGCCGTCCGATGAGATGCAGGAAGAGATTCAATTTGCCCGGCGCCGCCGCAGTAAGCGTCGTGGGGGCGGTGTTTATTCCGGTCGCCATTCGTCAACGACCAGTCGTACGACGATGTCTTTGCTGGTGGCAATCACGCGGGAAGCAAACTGGTACTTGCCAACCGCCTGAAAGTTTTCTGCAGTGACCAGCCAACGATCGCCGTTGGCGAACGCAACATCAACGCTCTGATTCTCTAGCAAGCCCCGCCCCTGCACCCAGACGGCGAGCCGATCTAGGTCTAGCGGAATGCCCAGCACTGACTGCGTTAACTCTGCTATCGAGGCGGCAGTAACGGTTTCTTTGCCTTGACGAAGCGTTACCATGTCCGCCATCTTATCGCTTACGAGTTCTGCCACTTGTGAGCCCAGCGGCGAATAGAGCCCGATGCGCTCCCCGCGCGCAGTGCGCTGCCAGCGAATTTGCCCGCTATCGATCTTGTCACCCAAACGCACACTGATGCGTCCAGTGAGTGAGAATTGATCTGCCAAATTTGTGTCTGCGGATCGACTCGCGGCAATCGAAGTTGATACTTTTGGCGCCGCACTGCACCCAAAAAGCGTTGTGAGCAACAAAATCAACGTACAGACACTAAGAAAGTGGCGATCAGCGGGCCTGAGAAAATCGATCACGGCTTGAACTTGGCGATCACCGTGAGAAGTAAGTCATTATCTGGACTCTCCAACAGTGCTGTTTGCCATATCTTTGCAGCCTGCTCGCGCTCCCCTTTTGCCCAAAGCACTTCACCCAGGTGTGCGGCAATCTCTGGATCACGGCGCGTCTGGTAGGCTTTTTTCAATGTGGCCAGCGCTTCATCCAGTTGGCCGTTTCGAAACTGTACCCAGCCAAGACTATCCTGAATAAATGCGTCGTCCGGCGCCAGTTCGAGCGCCCTTCTAACCAGAGTATTGGCTTCATTGAGCCGTTTGTTACGATCGGCAAACGTATAGCCCAGCGCGTTGTAAGCCGCAGGGTGATCTGGCCGTAGTTCAATAACTTTTCGCAAATCTGATTCCAGCACTTCAAACTTGCCCATTTTCTCGGCGACCATCGCGCGGTCATAAAGCAGGTCCGAGGTGTCGGGGCTATTGCGGATCGCATCCGACAGCGCGTCAAACGCGTCTTTGAATGCCTTGGCGTCACGCAACAACTGTGCTTCCGCCAGAATGAGCTGTATGCGCGTTTCCGGTGCATCTGTCTGTGCGGCTTGCGCCTCTTGCAAGTACTTTCGCCCGGACGGCATGCCGTCGCGCTTGGCGATGATGCCTGCGACCTTGAGCTGGGCCCCGACAAAATAGTCCCCCCCTTTGACCTGCCGATACCAGGAGATTGCATCTGCAGGCCGTTTTTGCGCCTCCGCAATTGTGCCGAGGTTGAAGTAGACCGGATTGGCATCGCCAGGCTTCAGTGCGAGCACGCGCTTGAGTTGCGTCTCCGCGTCGTTGTAATCCTCAAGCTGCTGGGACAACAGCGCGATCGCGTAGAGGGTTTCAACGTCATCCGGTTTGCTCTTTATCGCCACACGAAATTCTTCGCGCGCCTCCAGATACCCTTTTTGTGCGGTCAGGAGTCGCGCATAAACGATGCGCACGTCGGTTGCAGATGGATACGTCACCAGGTATTCCCGCAGGAAAGTGCGGGCATTTTCCTCAGACGATTCGCGAAGGATCTGTGACTTCAAAATCGCCGCCTGCGACCAGCCAGTATTCAGTACTTCTGCTTCATTGATCGCCGCCATCGCCGCACTGGCGTCTTTGGCAATCATGCTCGCCTGGGCGACGGCGAAATGCGCCTCTCGCGTTTTGAGATAGGGGGCGGCTAACTCACGTACCGCCAAGAGAGTCGCCGCTTTATCGGGAAATCGCGAAAGCAGTACGGACACCTGCATCAATACGCCGGCTGTCCTCTGCGGTTTGGCAAGCAAGCGCGCCAAGCTCGCTTTCGCAGACTCGATGCTTCCGAGATTGCCGGATATTGCCGCGAGCGCTTGTCGAGCAGCCGAAGAGTCGGGCTCAAACTCCAACCAAAGCGTGGTTGCCTCTAGCGCGTCGTCCATTTGACGCGACTGGAAGGCAATTTCCGCTGAGCGCCGCGCCAGCCGTGGGTCTCGGGTTCGCTGGGCCAAATCAATCATGC
>JANMZU010000844.1:0-10466 GCA_031383585.1 Betaproteobacteria bacterium | reverse complement strand
CAAGCCCAAGATTGGCTTTCACGGAACGCACTATTCGCTCACCAGAAACACGCCGGGCTTTGAGGGTGGCACGCGTGCCCTGCCCATTGTCAGCGTGGATAGCGGCCTCGCTTTCGAGCGACCGGCTACATTCTTCTCGCAGTCGATTACACAGACGCTGGAGCCGCGATTGTTCTTCCTATACGTGCCATTCCGCGAGCAGAGCAAACTGCCGAACTTTTCCACGACGGATACCGATTTCAGTTTCGCGCAGATTTTCAATGAAAACCTGTTCGTCGGCGGCGACCGGATCTCGGATGCACGCCAGGTGACGGCGGCAGTGACAACGCGCTTTATCGAAAACCTCACCGGCATCGAACGCCTGCGCGCCTCCGTCGGCCAACGCTATTTCTTCGGAACCCAGCGCGTCACGCTGACAACCCCTGACGCGCAGGCACTAACGGACATTACTTCCGGCAACATCAGCCGTTCCGACTTTCTGGCGGCCCTTTCTGGGCAGGTCTCGGATAACTGGACGCTCGACTCCGGCTTCCAGTACTCAGCCTCGACAAAAAAGCTTCAGAAAACCAACGTCGCGGCACGTTACAACGCTGACGGTGGCAAGATATTCAATTTCAGCTACCGATTTACCCGCAACTCACTGAAGCAGGTCGATGTTTCGACGCAATGGCCATTTGGCAAAGTGGCACCGGCATGGACGCTTTTGACTCGCGCCAACTATTCGCTACAGGATCGGCGGCTCATCGAGGGCCTGCTTGGGGTCGAGTATAATCAGGGTTGCTGGGAATTTCGGCTTGTGGCGCACCGCTTTGCCACCGCCGCCGAGAAGTATTCGAACTTGATCCAGTTCCAGTTGGAATTGAAGGGGCTTTCCAAGCTGGGCGTCAATCCGGCGGAAACGTTGAAGCAGAACATTTCCGGCTACCGGCGGTCAGATGACCGGCCCGGCGACCAGTACGGTCGATAATTCTTTGTAGAGAGCAAGTCATGAACCATCGCTTTTCAAGCATTTGCCGTGTCGTTGCCTCAGCCCTGTTTGCCGGAGCCGTGACTGGCGCTGTTGCGCAAGCGCCACTTGCGCCGGGGGCTGCGTCCAATCCACTCTTGACGCCGCCAACGCAAAAAATGGCTACGTCTCTCACCTCGCCACCGAAAGCGGGCGGCATCATTGAGTTGGACCGCATCGTCGCCGTCGTGAACAACGAAGTCATCACGATGAATGACCTCAACGATCGCATGGCGACGGTAGTCGCGCAACTAAAGAAACAGGGCACACAGTTGCCGCCCGTTGATTTGCTGAAGAAGCAGTTGTTGGATCGTATGGTCCTCGATTTGGTCGAGGTGCAAGAGGCAAAGGAAACCGGTATCAGGGTCGACGACGGCACACTGGACAAGACCTTGCAGCGTATCGCCGATGAAAATACCTTGTCCATGACGGAATTCCGCCGTCTGACTGAAGCGGATGGCATTCGCTGGAGCAAGTTCCGCGAAGAAATCCGCAGCGAAGTCATGAAGACACGGTTGCGTGAACGCGAGGTCGGGGGAAACATCAATGTAACCGACGCTGAAGTCGATACACAATTGCTGCTCGAATCACGGGAAGCCAACACCGACCAGGAATTCCGACTGGCACACATCCTGGTGCTGGTGCCAGAACAGGCGACCTCGGCGCAAATCGAGGCGCGCCGCAAACGCGCTTTGCAGGCCCTTTCAGAGTTGCGCAAGGGCTCGGAATTCGCACAGATCTCCGCACAATTTTCCGACGCGCCTGACGCTTTGCAGGGTGGCAATCTTGGCTGGCGCCCTTCCGGCCGACTGCCGGCGATTTTTCTGGAAGCGCTTTCCGCCTTGAAGCCAGGCGAGACCACAGACATCCTGCGTAGCGCCAACGGCTTCCATATTGTGAAGCTCCTCGACAAGCGTGGCCGCAACGAGCAGCCGACGATTCAACAAATTCGCGCCCGCCATATTCTCATCAAACAAAAAGAGGGTGTGACAGACGACGATGCCCGCGAACGTCTGTTGAGGCTGCGTGAACGCATCATTGGCGGTGCTGATTTCGCCGAGCTGGCCAAAGTACACTCTGACGATCCGTCATCCACCAAAGGCGGCGATCTGGGCTGGCTCTCGCCCGGCGATACCGTGCCGGAGTTCGAACGAGTCATGAACCAGTTGCGCGACAATGAAATTTCCGCGCCAACACAAACCCAGTTCGGCTGGCACTTGCTGCAAGTCCAGGAGCGCCGCACCGAAGGCGTCTCTGAAGAGCGCCGTCGCGCCGCGGCGCGCAACACGATCCGCCTGAGAAAGACCGATGAAGCCGTTGAAGACTGGCTCAGACAGGCAAAGGATCGTGCATTTGTTGAGTTGAAGTTGGAAGAGAAGTAGGGTTTTGTCCGGCAGGGTTTTCTCGCGCGGAGCCAGTCTTTTTGCTACTCCTCAGCTTTTTCCCTCTCCCTTGGGACAAGGAATGAATATCGAATCGCCGGAGCAATCGCCACATGACCGCATCCAGGCCCACCAGCATCGCGATCACTTCCGGCGAACCCGCTGGCATTGGCCCCGACCTCTGTGTGCTGACTGCCACGAATCTGGCTGCACACAAAGACGCACGCTACGTATTGCTCGCCGATGCAGAATTGCTGGCCTCGCGCGCTGTCGCGCTTGGCGTCCGCTGGCCCATCATCGCTGACAACCTGCAAATAGAACACTTGCCACTTGCAGCTAGCGTCAGCGCAGGCTTGCTCGACACCACGAATGCCGCATACGTCCTGAACTTGATCGATCGAGCAATCGACGGCTGCGTGACTGGCGAATTCGATGCGATGGTAACGGCCCCGGTGCACAAAGGCGTCATCAACGATGCCGGCATCAGCTTCAGTGGCCACACCGAGTATCTGGCTGAAAAGACCAACACGCCGCAGGTAGTCATGATGCTGGTCGGGCGACAAGCGCCGGTGCTGCGCGTCGCGCTCGCCACCACTCATCTGGCGCTAAAGGATGTACCGGCCGCCATCACACACGAATCGCTGTTGTCCACCTTGCGCATCCTGCACGCCGATCTCCGGTACAAGTTTGGTATTGCCCGACCGCGTATTGTAGTGGCGGGGCTCAACCCACACGCGGGTGAAGGCGGCTATCTGGGCCGCGAGGAGATCGACATCATCATTCCGGTATTGCAAGCACTGCGTGCAGAAGGGATGCATCTTGAGGGGCCACTACCGGCCGATACTTTGTTTACACCGCGGCATCTGAATGACGCGGATGTCGTTCTCGCCATGTACCACGATCAGGGCCTGCCGGTACTCAAGTTTGCGACGTTTGGCGAAGGCGTGAACGTCACGCTTGGCTTGCCGATCGTTCGCACCTCGGTCGATCACGGCACCGCACTTGATCTGGCCGGCAGCGGCAAGATTGAAACCGGCAGCATGTTGGCCGCTATCGAGCTCGCCGTGCATTTGTCGCGGCACCGTTAGCCAGCTATGCTGCCGCGCGCGAAGAAACGGTTTGGCCAACACTTCCTGACGGACCGCCATTACATTGCCCGCATCATCAGTGCGATTGCGCCGCAGCCGGAGGATGTGCTGGTGGAGATCGGCCCCGGTCCGGGCGCGATTACGGCGCCGCTCTTGGGCAGGCTCAACCATCTGCATGCAGTGGAAGTGGATCGCGATCTGGCTAGTGCATTGCGGGTGAAATTTGGCGAAGAGAAACTGACATTGCACGAAGCCGACGTGCTCGCGTTCGATTTCACCATTCTCGGCCCACGCTTTCGCGCTGTCGGCAATTTGCCATACAACATCTCCACGCCGTTTCTGTTTCATCTGGGCACGTTTGCAGATCAGCTCGTTGACGGCACCTTCATGCTGCAAAAAGAGGTGGTCGATCGCATGGTTGCAGCACCCGACTCTGCCGCCTACGGCAGACTCTCGGTCATGCTGCAATATCGTTTTGAAATGAAGCGCATGTTCGACGTGCCGCCGGGCGCATTCACGCCGCCACCGAAAGTCGATTCAGCCATCGTGCATATGGTGCCGTTGCCAGCAACACGCCTGCGCGCGGTAAACGAGGAGCGCTTTGCAAATTTTGTGAGTGCGGGATTTGGTCAGCGCAGGAAAACGCTCGGCAATACGCTCAAACCGTTTCTGTCTGCGGATGTGATCACTTCCCTGGGCATTGACCCGAAACGACGTGCGGAAACGTTGTCGGTGGCAGAGTTTGTGGCGTTGGCGGATTACCAAGCCACGTAGAGCTTGCCTTTCAGGTTGCCACAGCAGCCTTCCGGCATGGGCAACGACCACGTGAAAAATAGAGGGCAACGATCCATCCGGGCGGCAGAGGGGTCGCCCGGATGGATGCTGCAGCGGAAGTGTTAGTCCGCTTGTTTCCTGAGAAACGCCGGGATGTCATACATCTCGACACCCGATTGCTGCATGGCGCTCACTGTTGCATCACGGCGGCGGCGGGTAACGGCCGGCGTATCCAGATCGTGATAATTGATCGCACCAGCCGCCGTCGGCATGGGCGCGCCCATCGCGTCATCGGTACCGGTCCTGGCAAATACCGGCGCCATTGGCTGCGCCGAGTAGACCATCTGCGGCTGGCGCTTGGAGGCTGAACCGCCAAGGCCCGTCGCAACGATCGTCACGCGGAGTTGGTCACCAATAGCTTCATCGAGCACGCTGCCGAAGATCACGGTCGCATCTTCCGCGGTAAAGCTGCGGATGGTGTTCATGACTTCATGCACTTCTTTCAACTTCAGCGATTTGCTGGCCGTAATATTGACAAGCACGCCGCGCGCGCCGGTCAGGTTCACGTCTTCCAGCAATGGCGATGCTGCAGCACGTTCTGCGGCAACCTGTGCCCGGTCTGTGCCCGACGCCATGGCTGAACCCATCATCGCCACGCCGTTCTCGCTCATCACGGTACGCACGTCGGCAAAGTCGACGTTCACCAGCCCCGGACAGTTGATCACCTCAGCAATACCTGCAACGGCGCCGTTCAACACATCGTTGGATGCCTTGAACGCGTCTTCGTAGGTCACGTCGTCGCCCAGCACTTCCATCAACCGGTCATTCGGAATGATGATGAGCGAATCGACGTGCTGCTTCAGTGCCTCGATACCGGCTTCGGCAATCTTCTTGCGTTTGCCTTCAAACGCGAATGGCTTGGTCACGACGGCGACAGTAAGCACACCCATCTCACGCGCAATTTCCGCGATGATCGGTGCAGCACCCGTGCCCGTGCCACCACCCATGCCAGCAGTGATGAAAAGCATGTCTGCCCCCTGGATCAACTCAGCGATGCGTTCACGATCCTCAATTGCCGCCTGGCGGCCGACATCAGGATTGGCACCTGCACCCAACCCCTTGGTCACCGTACCACCCAGCTGCATGGTGACTTTTGCCTGATTGCGCTTCAACGCCTGTGCATCGGTGTTGGCACAGATGAATTCCACCCCTGCTACGCCGTTGCCGATCATGTGATCGACTGCATTGCCACCGCAACCACCGACACCGATCACTTTGATGATCGCTTCCGGTTGCTCTGTATCGATAACTTCAATCATGTTTACTCTCCTCTGCTGTGAAACAACTAAAAAATAACCAGTTAAATGTTCTTCCGTATTTCAAAAATTGCCCAATGCAAGTTTCTTAAAAATTCCCCTTAAACCAACTCGCCATCTTTTCGAATACGCCTTTGAAGTTCGCGCTGTGGAGCCTGACATGCTCGTCGCGCTTTATCTGTTCCAGCCCTGAGACCAGGAGTCCAACCCCTGTCGAAAATCTCGGGTTTCGCACCACTTCCGCGAGCCCGCCGGAATAGCTCGGCACCCCCAGACGAACCGGCATGTGGAAAACCTCCTCGCCCAGCTGCACCATCCCCTGCATCGAAGCACTACCACCGGTCAGCACGATGCCGCTGGACAACAATTCCTCGAACCCGCTGGCGCGCAATTCGCGCTGGATCAGCGAATAAAGCTCTTCGACCCGCGGTTCAATCACCTCGGCCAACGTCTGTCTGGACATCTGCCTTGGCTCGCGATCGCCCACACCGGGTACCTCGATCACGTCGTTGACGCTGGCAAGCTGACGCAACGCACAACCGTGCGCCATCTTGATGTCTTCGGCGTCCTTGGTCGGCGTGCGCAAAGCCATGGCGATATCGTTGGTGATCTGGTCGCCTGCAATCGGGATGACGGCGGTATGACGAATCGCGCCGCCGGTAAAGACGGCGATGTCGGTGGTGCCACCGCCGATGTCGACGAGACACACACCCAAGTCTTTCTCGTCCTGCGACAACACAGCGATGGCTGAAGCCAACGGCTGCAACACCAGATCGCGCACCTCCAGCCCGCAGCGCCGGACGCACTTCATGATGTTCTGCGCGGCCGCCACAGCACCAGTGACGATATGCACTTTCACTTCCAGCCGCACGCCGCTCATGCCGACCGGTTCGCGCACATCCTCCTGGCCATCGATGATGAATTCCTGCGTAAGGATGTGAAGTATTTGTTGATCCATCGGGATGTTCACCGCGCGCGCGGTTTCGATCACCCGGTCGACATCAAATTGCGAGACCTCCTTGTCCTTGATCGCGACCATGCCGTGCGAATTGAAGCTCTTGATGTGTGAACCGGCAATGCCGGTGAGCACGTCGCGGATCTTCACGTCGGCCATCAGTTCGGCCTCTTCCAGCGCGCGTTGAATGCCGGTGACGGTCGCCTCGATGTTGACGACCACACCCTTCTTCAATCCCTTGGACGGATGTTGTCCCAGCCCGAGAATTTCCAGCGCGCCGTCGGGCGTGACTTCGGCGACAATGGCAACGATCTTGGAAGTGCCAATATCGAGCGCGACCAGCAGGTTCTTCGTCTCGCGGGGTCTATTGATGCTCATGCGCTCGTCTTTTCATAGTTTGACCGTCGGCTTCTTGATTGTCTTACGCGCGGTTGCTGGCGCGAGTCGGGCAAGATCGGCGTCCGACAACTTCAGCGCCATGCCGGACTGGTAGCGCATATCAATGCGTGCATTTGCCACCTGCAGCGCTGGCACGACCGCATAAGCAGCCACGTAACGTTTGAGCCGTTCGACGGCCTCAGCGCGGCCCAGCTCAAGCGATGCACCGTTTTCCAGCCGCAGTTGCCACGCGCGACGGGCCGAAAGCGAGACGGCGGCCGGTGTTTGGCTGATATCCGCAAGTACGGATTTGAACGTGTCGAATTGCGCGAGGACTTCTTTGGCCGTACCGGCCGGTCCGCTCAACACAGGTAGCGGTCCATCGAACTCCGCTTCATACACTTCGCCAAAATTGTTCACGAGCATGCTGCGTTCACCATCGCCGTCTTTCCACCTGGCAAATGGAAGATGCTCTTCAACACTAACATCGAGGGTTGATGGAAAGCGGCGGCGCACGTCGGCATTGCGCACCCATGGCACCTGCTTGATCGCGGCTTTGACATCGTTCAAATCAGTCTGCAACATGCTGCCGCGAATGCCTCCGGCAACGCTCTCCAAATCCGCCTTGTCGACACGCTGCATTTCTCCAACAAAGGTGACCTGCAATATGGGAAGCATCGGCGCAGCTGCGGTCTTCGATAGCGCACCCATCGCCAGCCAAACGAGTGCTGCCGCCACCAACATTGCCAATAGCGACGCAGCAATCACCGCCACGCGGTTGCGCGCGAAGTGCATGGTCGCTTCCGGGGCTTGACGTAGCGGGGAATTTTTGGTTTGGGTTTTGGGTTCGCGTGGCATGGGCTTAACTTTTCAGCGACGCGGCTTGCAATATGCGGACACACAGATCCGGATAACTCATGCCGACAGCGCGCGCAGCCATTGGCACGAGAGAGTGGCCGGTCATGCCCGGTGAGGCATTCATTTCCAGAAAACTGTAGCGGCCGTCCAGCGTGAGCATCATGTCGGCGCGGCCCCAGCCCTCGCAGCCGAGCACACGAAACGCTTTCAAGGTGGTGGCGCGAATCTGCTCTTCAATGTCAGCGCGAATCCCCGAGGGACAATGGTATTTGACGTCGTCGGTGAAATACTTGTTCTTATAGTCGTAGGCACCTTCGGGTGCCTCGATGCGGATAAGCGGCAACACATCATTGCCGACCACTGAAGCCGTGAGTTCCTGTCCAGTTATGAACTCTTCAGCGATGACCAGCGGGTCGAGCTTGTGTGCGAGTTGAAACGCAGCGACCAACTCATTGGCCGTATTTACCCTGGTGACGCCAATGCTTGAGCCTTCGCGCGCCGGCTTCACAATCAGCGGCAATTTCAATTCTTCAACCACGGCAAGCCAATCGCTGTCTGGCGTGAGCATGCGGTATTTCGGCGTCGGGATTCCCGCCGCCTGCCAGACCAGCTTGGTACGCCATTTGTCCATCGCCAGCGCTGAGCCCATCACGCCCGATCCGGTATAAGGAATCTTCAGCGTCTCCAGCACCCCCTGCACCGTGCCGTCCTCACCGAAGCGGCCGTGCAAGGCGATGAACACACGATCGAATTTCTCGCGCGGCAGATCGAAAAGTGAATTGACCACTGGATCAAAGGCGTGCGCATCGACACCTTTCTCACGCAGTGCGGCGAGCACGCCATTACCCGAGAGTAGCGAGATTTCGCGCTCAGCGCTGGGGCCGCCCATGAGTACGGCGACGCGGCCCAGTTGCTTGACGTCAGCGTTCATTTTGAAACTCCAGCACTGGTGCGGCTCTCAGACCAAAAATGTCTTGAAATGATCGCCATTGCTTGATCTACGGAGAAATTCATGATGCCCTCCCGACGATCTTCACTTCACGCACCAGTTCCACACCGGTCATTTCCTTCACCGTGGCCTGCATGTGCCCGATCATGTTTTCAATGTCTGCAGCGCTCGCGGTGCCGGTATTGATGATGAAATTAGAATGCTTGATCGACACCTGCGCGCCGCCGATGGTGAAGCCCTTGAGCCCACAGGTTTCGATCAATCGGGCAGCGTGGTCGCCGGAAGGATTGCGGAACGTTGAGCCCGCATTGGGCTTGTCCAGCGGTTGGGATGCCATGCGTTTGGCCAGCAATTCCTTGATGCGGGCTTTGGCCAACGCTGCGTCGCCAACCGGGAAACGGAAGCGCGCCGCAACGAACCATTCCTCATTCGTGGATTTCGCGGCGACATGCCGATAGCCGATGTCGTAATCTGCGGCGGTGCGTGTATGCAGCACGCCATCGCGATCAATCGTCGTGCAATCGACAACCTGTTCCCAAGTCTCGGTCCCGTAACAACCAGCATTCATCGCCAGTGCACCGCCAACCGTGCCCGGCACACCTGCCAGCCATTCGGCAGCCGCAAGCGCGTGCCTGGCGGCAAATTTTGCGACATGTGGGGATGCGACCCCGGCGCCAGCGCAAACAATTGTTGGGTCTGCCGCGTCCAATGTCATGCCATGCAACATCGGCGTGGTCAAAACGACTGTGCCGTCAAAGCCGGCGTCGCGCACCAGCAGATTGCTGCCTAATCCAACGAAGAGGATTGGTTCCAGCTTCGGCAACGTTGGCAAGAATGCCTGCAGATCAGCGAGATCTGCAGGCTTGAAAAACTGCCGGGCGCAGCCACCCGCGCGCCAGGAAACGTGACGTGACATCGGTTGATCTTTTATGATCTCCCCACGTATGGTCGGCGCGAGTTTCTGGACTTCACTCATGTTCATTCGCCGCCTCCGGTGCCCGCGAGTGCGGGTGCAACGCCGCTGACAGAACCGGCGCCCATCGTGATCACCACGTCGCCATCGCGCACCCGGCTCAAGACCGCCTCGGGAATTTCGCTGGCGGTTGCAACAAACAGCGGTTCGACTTTTCCGGCAACGCGCAGCGCGCGCGCCAGTGCCCGGCCATCTGCTGCGACGATCGGTGCTTCTCCTGCAGGGTAGACGTCGGCCAGAATCAATTCATCGGCCGTAGACATGACCTTCACGAAATCCTCGAACAGATCGCGTGTGCGCGTATAGCGATGCGGCTGAAACGCGAGCACGATCCGTTTACCGGGAAATGCGCCGCGCGCGGCTGCCAGTACGGCCGCCATCTCAACCGGGTGATGTCCGTAATCATCGATCAACGTAAATGTGCCGCCGGAGCTGATAGCGATCTCGCCGTAGCGCTGGAACCGCCGCCCCACACCGGTGAAGCTGCCGAGCGCCTTGGCGATATGTGCATCCGAAATACCGATCTCGCGGGCAATGGCGATGGCCGACAAAGCATTCAAGACATTGTGCGCCCCTGCCAGATTCAGCTCTACATCCAGCACGCTGCGGTCGGTGCCGTTAACTGCAGTGAAGTTCATCCGACCATTTGCCGCAACGACATTGACCGCGCGTAGTTCGGCATCGGCGCTCATGCCATAGGTACGAATCGGTTTACTCAAGCGCGGCAGAATACTCCGCACATTGGGGTCATCCACGCACACCACTGCCAGCCCGTAGAACGGCAAGT
>JANMZU010000757.1:0-1928 GCA_031383585.1 Betaproteobacteria bacterium | reverse complement strand
GGCAAGCGCTCTTCCCCGGCAAAGCGCCGGCTTACGATGACGCCTTCCTCGCGTGTGATCTTTAGCCGCTTCGATATCCGTTGACTCATGGCAATGCTGCGCTCCTGCGGCCAGATGCCATACGCATCCCTCACTCCTTGCAATCCTCGCCGGCGGCGGCATGCAATGGTGCTGCGGTATCGACGTTGCTGCGACCGGGAAATTTTTTCGTATAGAGATCATCCCCCAACGTTTTTGCTTCAAGCACTTCGGCAGGGGTCATCCCGCGGCTAATGGACGCGATCCTCTTCTCCATTTGCGCGCGACCTGCTGGGTCCGAAAGCCTGAGAGCAGCTTGCGTGAACTGGATCCCCTTGACTCGATCACGTTCGACCACCACCCCGCCCATGACCGGCAACCCACCATAAAACCAACCCAGCTCTGTGAGCGCCGTTGTGTTTCCGCGATCCATCGCCTGCTCCAGAAGCGCAATGGAATTTTGCTTGTACACGGTCCAGCCATCCAGATCATTTGCAAAATTTTCCATATCCATCGGAGGCGTACTCGCAAACCTGACCATTGACGGCAAGTGACCAGCTTGCGCAGCCAGGAACAGGTATTGCCATGGCTTCATCAAGTCGCTCTTTACAAGCCCATCGCACACTTCGCTGTCGCCGTCGGCGGATTTTTGCTCCGAATTTAGACTAGTTTGCAGCTTCGCTTTTGCCTGCGGGTCCGCACTTGCGGCCGCAAGCTGTTTCTCAAGCTCGCCGATGTACTTGCGTTTATTTGGCAACACTTGGCACCGGTCAAGTTCGTACGAAAGCCTGCACGAGGCGCGATAGTTGCCAGCCAAAGCCTGCTTGTGCAGCGTTTCAGCGACAGCTCGCAAAGGCGCATTGTCTGGAGGCAGCGGAGGGAATGTGGCGCCCGTCCTGACATTAGTGTAGAGCGCACGCGATGCTTCGTTGCCCCTAAGCTTCATTGTTGCTACCGGGAGCGTCGCCGCCGAATCTGGCGCTGTGCTCGGGGTGGCAGCCGCGCCAGCAGTGCTCGTAGCCTCTCTCTTGCCATCGCCGGGCGTCGAGTGCTCGCGCTGCACATACATAGCCGCAATGCCAGCACCAAGCACAAATGTAATTCCTGCAAGCGCGCGGAATTTATTCTTGTTCATCTAATCCCTCTTGCCGCCGGGTCAGGCGACCCGACTCAAGCGAAAAAACCAAATTCGCAATTGCCCATGCTTCCGGTCTGTGCGAACAAATGATCGTCGTGAAACTCAAGCCTTTTATGTGTTTCAGTACCGCCTGCTCCGCTGCAACCTCCAGATTGTAAGTTGCCTCGTCCAGCAACAACAAACCAGGAGTAAACACTAAACGGTCAAACGCGCACGCAACCACTAAAAACCCGTGGTTCGATCAACCTCGCCGACAATATTGTCGTCCAGCGCGCCTGGACTCCACTCCTTCTTAGCGATTGCCCGAGCGCCGTCCGAACACCTCCCCCGGCTCCGTCTAAGACCAGTCCGGTTTTGTCTATTAAGCCGCCTGCAACAGATCCAGCCGCACGGCCGGCGCACACGGTGGTGGCTGCGCGGCCAACCCTGGATGCGTGAGGATGCGCTGGATTACCGCAGGTTCCTCGATGGCCGTGATCAACTTCAGTTGGCCGCCAAAGTGCGGGCAGCGCTCGATGTCGATATTGAACACCCACTTGTCGCCTGTGGGTTGAATGTGAGCTTACAATCGGGGAGGCGGCTCCCGGCCAAAAGCCGTCATTCGACCCAGAAATCCGAATAGACGCTTCAGGCTAAAAGCGGACTTTGACGCTGCTCCAAAGCAGACTACTGGAATTTGAACTATGTCTACGGAAACGGTTGACGACCAAGTGGGGCTTTTTCTCATGCCTGAATGTTCATGGCAGGGTTGGCTGGTTCGGAGATTAGTTCG
>JANMZU010000702.1:0-3359 GCA_031383585.1 Betaproteobacteria bacterium | reverse complement strand
GTTCGGCAATGATGCTCTTACTGGTGTCGCGGGCGGTGTGACGCACGTTCTCTAATACGCATTCAAAGGGACCGTGTTTCTTTTCGGTGGACTGGTGTCGGGGAAAATGTTTGAAGTATTTGGTGGTGGCGGATTCGTGTTTGCGTTCCGGGTGCTGCCGACGATTATCTACGTGACTACGCTGATTGCGGTGCTTTATTATCTCGGTGTGATGCGCTGGATCATCACCATTCTCGGTACCATTTTCCAGAAGCTGCTAGGCGTGTCGAAGATTGAATCGTTTTGCGCTGTGACGACGATTTTTCTGGGGCAGAACGAGATGGGCGCGGCGGTAAAGCCTTTTATCGGCAAGCTCAAGGGGCCAGAGATTTTTGTCATCATGACCAGTGGCATGGCCAGCGTCGCCGGAGCCGCACTCGCTGGGTACGCCGGGCTCGGCGTGAAGATGGAATACCTGATCGCAGCAAGCTTTATGGCGATCCCCGGCGGATTGCTGTTTGGCAAGCTCCTGTGTCCTTCAAATGAAGTGAGCGACATCAGATTCGATAACTTGCAGTTCGAAGACAAAAAGCCAGCCAATCTCATCGAGGCCGCTGCAAGTGGCGCCACACTCGGTCTGACGATTGCAGTGAGCGTCGGCGCGATGTTGATTGCCTTCATCGGTCTGATCGCGCTATTCAATGGCGTGGTCGGCGGCGTTGCTGGATGGATGGGTTACCCCGGTGTCAACCTGGAGACCATGCTGGGCAAAGTATTTGCGCCGTTGGCGTACATGCTCGGCGTGACGTGGGAGAACGCCGCGTTCGCGGGCAACCTGATCGGGCAAAAGCTGATCCTCAATGAGTTCGTGGCCTATGTCGGCCTCGCACCCTACTTGCAGCCGACCGACAAAGTCATTGCTGCTGGCCTCACGGTGATCGATCCGCGCACCCTCGCCATTCTTTCGTTTGCGCTATGCGGCTTTGCAAATATCTCGTCTATTGCGATTCTTGCGGGAGCTTTCGGCAGCGTAGCCCCGCATCTGCGCGGGATCGTGGCGAAATATGGATTGCGGGTGGTTGCAGCGGCGACTTTGTCGAATCTGATGAGCGCAACCATCGCAGGCATTTTCCTGTCGGCGAAATTTTGAGGGTGTTTTAGGTGTTTCTCCCACAGGAAATCATTCGTAAAAAACGCGACGGGCAGGCGTTGTCGGCCGCTGACATCAGCGAATTCATTCGCGGCGTCGCCGCCGATGCGGTGAGTGAAGGTCAGATCGCCGCGTTTACGATGGCCACATTCCTCAATGGGATGACGTCGGCAGAAGCCGTGGCGCTGACGCTGGCCATGCGCGACTCGGGCACGGTACTCAACTGGAAAGCGCTCAACCTGCCGGGGCCGATTGTCGACAAGCATTCGACTGGCGGCGTGGGCGACGTTGTGTCACTCATGATGGGGCCGATGCTTGCTGCATGCGGTGGCTTCGTGCCGATGATCTCTGGCCGAGGCCTGGGCCACACCGGTGGCACGCTGGACAAATTCGATTCCATTCCCGGATACCAGACCAGTGTTTCCATCGAAAAATTCCAGCAGGTGGTGCGTAGCGCCGGGGTCGCCATCATCGGCCAGACCGCAGAGCTTGCACCAGCAGACAAGCGAATCTACGCCACCCGCGACGTCACGGCGACCGTTGAGTCGATTCCGCTCATTACAGCGTCCATCCTTTCCAAGAAGCTCGCTGCCGGACTGGACGCGCTGGTCATGGATGTGAAGGTAGGCTCAGGTGCGTTCATGCCAACGCTTGAGAAATCGCGGGAACTCGCGCGCAGTATCGTGGCGGTTGGCAACGGCGCAGGTGTCAAGACTTCCGCGTTGCTGACCGACATGAACGAGCCATTGGCGCCCTGCGCCGGCAATGCCATTGAAGTGCGCTGCGCCCTGGATTACCTGCAGGGTACTTCGCGGCCAGCGCGACTTCACGAGGTCACACTGGCGCTGTCTGCCGAACTCTTGGTGACGGCGGGCATCGCGGCGAATGAAGCGGTTGCAAGGCTTGCGCTGCAGAGAAGTCTGGAATCTGGCGCTGCAGCCGAGCGATTTGCGAAGATGGTCGCCGAACTTGGTGGGCCGGCCGACCTGCTCGAAAACCCCGACAAGTATTTACGTTATGCACCCGTCGTCAAACCGGTGGTCGCAACGAGGTCTGGATTTGTGTCGGCATGCGACACACGTCGCGTTGGGATGGTCGTCGTTGCGTTGGGCGGAGGGCGAATGCGCGCGGCTGACGATATCGATTTCGACGTAGGGCTGACTGAAATCGCCGCACTCGGGACGCGTGTTAGCGCCGGGGACTCGATAGCCTTGGTGTATGCACGCAGCGAGGCGAGCGCAAAATCAGCCGTGCAAGAACTTGCGGAAGCGATTACGATTTCGGATGCAGCGCCAGAGAAAACTCCATTGATACAGGTTTTGGCGCGCGGATAATCTCTTTGCCGCTGAGCGAAGGAGGTCAAGATGGCAACCACTGCAGCAAGCAAAGGTACTGTCGTTCTCGTGGGCACCCGCAAGGGCCTGTTTGTACTTCTGGGCGACGCCAGGCGACAAAAATGGCGCGCCGAAGGCCCACACTTTCTGGGGCAAATCGTTAATCATGCGGTGCGGCATCCGGTGACCGGCACAATTCTGGTTGCAGCGCGTGCCGGCCATCTAGGGCCGACGGTCTTTCGCTCAACCGACTTTGGCAAGAGTTGGAAAGAGGCATCGTCACCGCCCGCGTTTCCGAAGTCAGCGGGCGAAGGCTACGGCTGGTCGGTCAACCATGTCTTCTGGCTGTCGCCGGGGCATGCCAGTGAGCCTGCCGTTTGGTACGCAGGCACCTCACCGCACGGGCTGTTCCGCTCAGCAGACGATGGCCTGACTTGGCAAAGTGTCGATGGCTTCAATCTGCATCCCGACCGTACGAAGTGGCTCGGCGGTTCGCAAGAGGCGCCGCCCGATGGGGCGACTTTGCATTCGATCAATGTCGACCCGTTCGATAAAAATCATATCTATGTCGGCATGTCCAGTGGCGGCGTATTTGAAAGCCACGACACTGGCGAGACTTGGTCACCACTCAATCGAGGTTGCTTCGCTGAATTCCTGCCTGACCCGGACGCGGAATACGGCCACGATCCGCATTGCGTCCGCGTGCACCCGGTTGCAAAAAATGTCGTCTATCAGCAAAACCACTGCGGCATTTATCGACTGGAACGCAACGAAAATCGGTGGACGCGCATCGGTGACAATATGCCGAGTGAGATCGGCGATATCGGTTTCCCCGTGGTGCTGCATCCACGTGATCCCAGCACCTTGTGGGTATTTCCAATGGATGGCACCAGCGT
>JANMZU010000692.1:0-2399 GCA_031383585.1 Betaproteobacteria bacterium | reverse complement strand
CGGGCGTCATCGGCGGCAGCGATTGCGCGCGAGTGCGGTTTTGCGAGGTGGCGCTTGGTCGCATCAGTCGTTTACGTCAGGAGAGCCCTTCCCGAGTCCTGACCAGGCTCACATTTTCGCCGCTGAAGCCGGGCCCCTCGTGCCTGTATGTGATGGAAGTTTCATTTGTCGGCCCGATAAATGAATTGGTGCCGCTGGGCGCAAGTTGTCCGTTGCCGTAGTCTTAGCCGGCCAACCAATACAAGTTCCCCCGCGCAAAACTCGAGCACTGGAGCGATACTTGCGGCCAAAAGGGCTGAAAAGGCCCGCCAAATGGCGATCTACGCGATTACAGGTGAAACTCACCGCATTTGCAATGCACCTGCAAGCTATTTTTTACCGAAAATGCCAGGCGACAATCCGGCTTTTCTTTTGCACCTGCGCCATCGCAATCGTCTCAACCTTGCGTGCCCGAACCACTTTCAGCGCGGCATAAATCTCAGGCAGATTTTCCTCTCTCGACACCAGCGTGCTGAACCACGACACCCGCCCGCCGTGCGTTGCGCTTTCAGCCACCATGCGAGACACAAACCCGGTCTCGCCGCCCTCGCACCACAACTCCGTCGCCTGCCCGCCAAAATTCAGTTTCGGGTTTGCCCCTCGATTGCCGCCCTTGCCTAAATTCTTCCATTTGCGAACCGCGCCCTCTTCGGCCGCCCGTGCGGAGGCGTGGAAAGGTGGGTTGCAGAGAACGAAATCAAAGCGCTCTTCCGGCGTGAGAACACCACCGAAAATTTTCTGCGGCGACGCCTGCAACCGGAATTCTATCGCCCCCGCCAGTCGCGCGTTTCTATCCACGATCTGCTGCGCCGCGCTGAGTGCGACAGCGTCGGTATCGCTTCCCACAAATCGCCAACCATATTCGTGATGGCCGATCAGCGGATAAATGCAATTCGCACCAACACCGATATCGAGCACCCGAATATCCGTCCCGCGCGGGATTGTGCCATTGCGATCCGAGGCCAGTAGATCAGCCGCGTGATGCACATAATCCGCGCGGCCGGGAATGGGCGGGCACAGATAGCCCGGCGGTACGCTCCACGATTCGACGTCATAAAAAGCTTTCAATAGCGCGGCATTTAGCGCCATCACTGCGGCGGGATTTGCAAAGTTGATCGTCGTTTCGTTGGCATCGAAAGGATTGGCGACGAGAAACCCTTGAAGCGCCGGCAAAGCCTGCGAGAGCTCTGCAAAATCGTAACGGCCGCGATGGCGATTGCGCGGGTGAAGGCTCAGTTTTTCGAGGAGCAGCGGTCGCGTTTTGCTCGTTACGTTCCTCGCTGCTCGTGCGGGCTTTGGTTGCATTGTGTTTTGGTGCCCTTGAGTGGAAAGTCAACACGCTACACCGTTAGGGGCAGTTGGGGATAGTCTGACACCATTCGTGTTTAATGTTGATCGTAGAACGGTTCCTCACCGTTGAATTTGCCAACACTGCCCCAACGGCTTAACAGCGCCGCGCCCCCGTGTACCGCGTGATGCAATGCACGCGACGCCCACATCTCCCCTCATTTTCTACAGGACTGCCATGTCACCGACCACCCTTTTGTCTCCCTACGCGATGAACAACCTGCCGCTTGCCAACCGTGCCGTGATGGCACCAATGACCCGAAGCCGCGCGATGGACGCCAATACCCCCAACCCGCTGATGGCCGAGCACTACGCCCAACGCGCCAGCGCCGGCCTCATCGTTACGGAAGGCACATCGCCTTCGGCAAATGGATTGGGCTACCCGCGTATTCCTGGTTTGTTTAATGTAGCGCAGGTGGCAGGCTGGAAACTGACAACCGATGCGGTGCATGCCAAAGGCGGGAAGATATTCATCCAATTCATGCACGCCGGCCGCGTGACCCATGCCGCCAATCTGCCTGCGGGAGCGGAAGTCGTCGGCCCCACCGATGTGATCTGCCCCGGCGAGATGTACACCGATAGCAAGGGCATGCAGCCGCACAGCAAGCCGCGCGCGATGACGCAAACCGATATCGACCACGCAGTAAATGAGTACGCCAACGCAGCCAAACTCGCCATCGAAGCTGGATTCGATGGCGTGGAACTACATGCCGCAAACGGTTATTTGATCGAGCAGTTTCTCAATGCAAACGTCAATACACGCACCGATGGCTACGGCGGCTCAATCGCGGCGCGCAATCGCTTTGCATTGGAAGTCGCCCGCGCGACCGTGGCGGCAATCGGCGCGGAACGGGTCGGCATTCGCCTCTCGCCATATGGTGTCTTCAATACCACCGGCACGTATCCCGAGTTCTCCGCACAGCTCCAGCACCTCGCGTTGAGTGATGCCTAGTTCGCTGGCGAGTTCGCGCACCTTCCTCGCGCCGCGGGGCCAGTCCTTGTTGACCTCGACC
>JANMZU010000682.1:0-1999 GCA_031383585.1 Betaproteobacteria bacterium | reverse complement strand
TTTGCTTTGCATATTGCTATTCTATCGGAAGGTCAATCCGGACAAGTGATCAGTTCGCGTCAGACCGGCTTGCTGCCCATGGCTTCGCCCATGCGAACGGCCCCAGCAGGCAACCATTGGGAGTTGAAACGCATTTGCCCCTTGGCAAACAGCATGACGACGGTCGAACCGAGCAAAAACCGGCCCATCTCATCGCCTTGTTTTAGCTTCACCGTTTGGTCTTCGTAAGCCCAATCGCGTACTTCTGCCGTCCGCGGCGGGTTTACCACGCCGTGCCACACCGTTGCCATACTTCCAACAATGGTCGCGCCGACCAGCACCAGAACAAATGGCCCATTGGCCGATTCAAAAGCGCAGACCACCCGTTCATTTCGCGCGAACAGTCCCGGCACACCGCGCGCGGTGGTCGGGTTGACGGAAAACAGCGCGCCCGGAACATAGATCATGCGCTGCAAGGTCGCGTCGCAGGGCATGTGGATACGATGGTAGTCCTTGGGACTCAGATACAACGTGGCGAACTGGCCGTCCTGAAATTTTGAAGCGAGCGCCACATCTCCACCGACCAACGCGCACGTCGTGTAGTGATGGCCCTTGGCCTGAAAAATCTGGTCGCCTTCAATGACGCCAAATTGACTGATAGCGCCGTCTACCGGACAAACATAGTCGACTGGCGCAAGCGGGCGAGCGTCGGCGCGTAGCGGCCTGGTAAAGAATTCGTTGAAACTCTTGTAGCTGCTGGTATCCGGGTTCGCGGCCTCCGCCATATTGACGCCGTAGCGTGCGACAAACCAGCGGATGAGCTTGGTCGTACGCGCGCCCCGTTCGCCATTCGCGACCACGCCTGCAAACGCGGTAAGCGCCTTCTTGGGAAGGATGTATTGGGGGAGGACTTTGAGTTGGTCGGACACGGTGAGGGTTGGGATTTAGGGAGGATGTGAGTTTAGCTTATGCGAGGTTGGTAGGAGCTGCGGGCGAATTTTGGCAAATACTTAAGGTCTAGCATTGGTGCGGCATTTGGAGCACTTTCGGTCTAGGATGCTCGCCAATGCTGGCTTTTGCTGCTTCTATCTATAAATATCACACGTTTTGCTTGTCGCCCGTTTGATAGTCCATCTGCATCTGCCCCAAGAACATTGGTGCCTCAAGTTCGCCCACAAAGACCGCGACACACCGACCCGCATTCACGTGCCGCTCAAGTTCATCAGCATTCCGGCAACAAAATACGTTTTCATTGCAGCGCGAACACATGCGAATGTCTGTCTCACCAGTGGGCACAAGTTTGGACCACCGCCTCGGGCAGGCAAACTTCGCGCGACAATTGCCGATAACGAAGTCTGCGGTCAACGTGTTGGACTCGACGTATGGCGTCATCGCGATTTCCCGCTTTCGGAAGCGCGAGGCGTCAACCACGGGCCGCGCATGATTCTGGCCACAGCTTCACCAGCAGCACCACAGCTAAGGATGTGTTGGCGCGTCGCCCTGTCGTCTCGCGATAGCTCACCAATCGGCAGGCTGGTGTAGGCATGCAGCATCGCTACACATTGCACGAATTCTTCAAACATCGGCTCGCGCGCCGCAGCTACCAGACCCACAATTTCGAGCAGTTCTGCGGCGACCTTGCTCGGGAACCGCAGTAACCTGGTTTCGAGGAGATCATCATCCCAAGACGAGTCTTCCATCCAGAGCATACGAAATGCGCCTGACGCGCGGCTCTCGAAAGCCCGTATCACAGTTGCTGGAGTTCGCCGCCTTCAAAATAGACCCGCTCGAAACTCTCGTCTTCCAGCTCGTCGCCAAACAGCAAATCGTGGAAACCAGAGACGGTGAGTTCGGAGTCTGTGAACTCCTCGAAATGGAAGTAATCATCCGAAAACCATCGTTCTTCGAGCGTGTGCTCAGGTGAGTACGGAGGGGGATATTCGACAAGTTTGGCCATAGCGACATCAATAAAGTGGGAAGTAAAGTTGATATATCCAGCCAGCTCCAGACGTTCAAAACC
>JANMZU010000646.1:0-2434 GCA_031383585.1 Betaproteobacteria bacterium | reverse complement strand
CAGTGAACGCAGGCCATTACAGAGTCGCTCGACTTGCTTCGCGGAAAAACGAATCTGCATGAGTTCGGCAGAAAGCTCTTCCTGCAGATCCTTGTACGCACGCGAACGGTGGCCTTTCTCGGTCAGCGCCTTGCGCATTTTCTTGTACAGCTTGCGGATAGCATTGAAGCGCGCCAGCGAGTCCTGTTTCAATTGCTCCAGATTCGCGGCCGCGATGGAGCCGTCTTCGTCTTCCTCCTCTTCGATTTCCTCTTCATCCAGGTCGTCGTCGGAGAGTTCGGCTTCTGCAACTTCGTCTTCATTCGGATCAACCAGGCCATCGATGACTTCGTCGATGCGCAACTCGTCTTTTTCGACCATGTCAGCCAGATTCAGGATGTCCTGAATGGTGGTCGGGCAGGACGAAATGGCATGAATCATGTGCTTCAGGCCGTCTTCGATACGCTTGGCGATTTCAATTTCGCCTTCCCGCGTCAGCAACTCGACCGAGCCCATTTCGCGCATGTACATGCGAACCGGGTCGGTGGTGCGGCCAAATTCGGAGTCGACCGTGGAGAGCGCTTGCGCGGCTTCTTCGGCGGCATCTTCGTCATCGGCGACAGTCGGCGAGGCCTCGTTCATCAACAGCGTTTCGGCGTCTGGCGCCTCGTCGTAGACCTGGATGCCCATTTCGTTGAACGTGGTCGTGATCGCCTCAATCTGCTCGGCGTCGACCATATCGGGCAGGTGATCGTTGATTTCCGCGTACGTCAGGAAGCCACGCTCTTTTCCAAGCGTAATCAGCGTTTTCAGCCGGGTGCGCTGCACCTCGACATCAACTACCTTGGCCTCGGCCTTGAGCGCCTTGAAATTAGATAAGGCGATTTCGTCGGTGTCGCGTGCGCTTTTTGGTTTGCGTGCCATATCAAAAGTCCGTTGTCGCGGCCGACCAGCGCCACGAGAATCAATAGGAAGTACAGCGAGTGTAAAGCAGGGGAACCCTCAATTATATCGAAAGCCGCCTGTTTTCGATACCCCTTCAGAGGTCAGGGGAAATGATTCGCCGACCACCCACGGTTGGCAGCCGATTTGCATTACCGTTCGCCGTATCAGCCATATGCGGCCAAAACGCGCATATCCAAGTGGGAAACAGGTCGAATTTTCGTTAAATGTCTAGTCGGAGTAGTTTTTGGCTGCAAGTGCAGCTCGATTATCAAGCTTGCAGTTTTTTATGCAGATCGAGAATCGGCGCGGGTATCAGGCGATTTTTGTCTTACGCGCCGCGCCGATGCTAGTGCCTAGTTCTTTCTATACCAAACCCATTTCCTGCGCCCGGCGCCGTTCTTCACGCCTCCTTTGTTCCGTAACTGCCTCCTCGCGCAGGCTGGTCAGAGCGCCATCGAATTCGGCGTCAAGGTCGAAATCAGGCTTGTTGGTATCGAGATCGGTCAGCAATGGCTGCAAAGCGGCTCGCTCTATTTCGGCCTCGTCTTCAGACCCGCGGAAATGTTCCATGAGCTGCGCCTGGGTTACCTCAAAGTCGTGGTCACGAATGTATGCGGCGACACGACAAGCCGTTCCAATGGAACTTGCATCGTGTTCGTCGACGCTGACATCGAAGCGCCCCGCGAGTGCCGGCTTTAGCAACATGCGTGCGATCAATTGCGCACCGGGACCAGCGGGCGCTGTTTTGCGGCGCGGCGCTGGCGCGCCAGGTTCCGGGCCGCGCGACTTCCATTTACCGAAGCCGCCTTTGTTGCCACCGGCCTTGTTTTGTGGTGGGCTGTCGTTGCCACGCGCATATTGGGGCGCAGCCGTCTGGCCACCGGCTGGCGCATTGTTGCCCGCCGCGACGGGAATCAATCGCTGGATCTCGACCACGCCCAGACCCACAATATCGGCCAGCTTACGCTGCAACATAAGGCTCAGTGCTGGTGCCGCGATTTGCGAAAGCAAGGGCTTGGCCAACATCAACAAACGCGTGCGTCCCTCTTCGTTTGCGAGGTCAACTTGTGCCGAGAGCTCGTCGAACAGAAACGCCGACAAGTGCTTGGCATTGGCAAGTTCGGCGAGAAACGCGTCCTTGCCGAGGCGGCGCACGAATGTATCGGGGTCATCCTCTTGCGGCAAAAACAGAAAGCGCACGTCCTTGCCGTCGACCAGCACTGGCAACGCTTGCTCAAGCGCCCGCCAGGCCGCCCGCTGGCCGGCCTTATCACCATCGAAACAAAACACCAGGTTATCTGCCATGCGGAGCAGCTTTTGCACATGTGTCGGCGTGGTCGCCGTGCCGAGTGTGGCGACCACATTTTCGACGCCGCTCTGCGCTAGCGCGACCACGTCCATGTATCCCTCGACCACGATTGCCGTTTGCGAATCGCGAATCGCGCGCCGTGCATGAAAAAGCCCATAGAGTTCGCGGCCCTTCTCAAACAAAGGCGTCTCGGGTGAGTTC
>JANMZU010000603.1:0-4186 GCA_031383585.1 Betaproteobacteria bacterium | reverse complement strand
AAACGGAGGACTCGATACCAGCCCGGCGACGATCGGATTCCTGATAGGCGACACTAACAACTCGCGTACCGTGACCACCCTCGATGTCGCCAGCATCAAGGCGCGCGCAGGACTGGCGGCGACAGCGTTGAATTTCAACTTTGATGTGAATCTATCCGGTAGCGTCACGGCTGCGGACATTTCGATCGCCAAGGCGCGTTTGGGGTTGTCGCTACCGTAGATTAGCTGAACCCAGCGTTCGCCGGCGTTTCCAGGCTAAAACGGCTGGAGATGCCCGCCGTTGTTGGGTTTGCCGCAAAAAGCCGGCGGCCTATTCGACGATTTTCACCGCAGTGATGATCGCAAGCGTTTCCGTGCGTTTGCATTTTGGATCGCCATAACAATCTCCAGCCTGAATGGTCTCAATTGCATACGTCAGCTCGACTTGTTTGCCTTTGAACGGTGGCTTCTGCATGCAAATTGGAAACAAGCCGACCTCGATAAACTCGTTGTTTTTTTCATTGCGCAAAGTGAGGTAACAACCGTTATCGCCCTTGTCGACATCCGTGACGCGACCTCTTGTCTGCTTGAGTTCACTGCCTACTTTTATGACCCCGTCCTTGTACACCAATGCTGGTGCCGGCGCGGGAGCGGCAGGAGCTGCGGGGGCAGGAGCAGGCGGCGCCTGAGCATACAATTGTGACGATAGAAACAGAGTGGTGAATGCGGCGGCAGCATAAGTGCGAAACATCATACGATCTCCCATATTTTTGCCCTCGCGTGTCATATTGACTGAATGTTACCGCAACATTTCACTCTTCCACTTTTTGTTGCCGTTTACCGCCAAGCAATGCACCGGTCGGCCGTTTGGACTGGCGTGGTCGCTGATCAAGAACTGGCTCAGTCGCAACAGCAGCGCCGTCTTTCTCTGCGGGCTCATATGGCTTGCTGAAGTCGAAATGCGGAAGGTTGCTGGCGGGCATCCGTGCCTGCGGTGACGACTTTGCGTGCGGCTGCCTCGCATGCGACTCCTTTGGCGCTGGCCGATTGGTGTCGCGCTCTTCGCGTGGTGGTCGGCGTGCAGGCCGCTCGCTAGTACGATCAGCCTGGGGCTCGCCTCTTGGCGTGCGTTCCCGTGAACCTGCCCCCTCACGATCACGACTTGAACCTTCAAACGCCGGCGTCGGCAGCCGCGGAATTTCACGCTTGAGCAGCTTCTCGACTCGTGACAAGAACTCCATCTCTTCCGGGCTCACCAGCGAAATGGCCTCACCGGGCGTACCGGCGCGGCCAGTGCGGCCAATTCGATGCACGTAGTCCTCCGGTGTGTGTGGCAATTCGTAATTGATAACGAACGGCAGCGAATCGATATCGAGTCCCCTGGCAGCGATGTCGGTCGCGACAAGGATGGCCGATTTGCCTGCTTTGAACTCTTCCAGTGCCTGAGTGCGCTCAGCCTGGCTGCGATCGCTGTGAATTGCGGTGGCGGGTAGCCCGTCTTTTTGCAACTGGCGCGCAACTCGATCTGCGTCGCGTTTCATGCGCGTGAAAATCAATACCTGCTTCATGTCGCGCGAACGCACCAGATGCGCCAGCAATGCGGCCTTTTTCGGGCCTGGTACTTCGAATACCTGATGTGTCACTAACTCGGCGGGGGCGTTGCGGCGAGCGACCTCGATCATTGTCGGGCTGCGCATGAACTGCTCTGCCAACTTCTTGATTTCATTGGAAAACGTAGCCGAAAACAAAAGGTTCTGACGGACCGGCGGCAGCACCGCAAGAATACGTTCGATGTCCGGCATGAAGCCCATATCGAGCATGCGATCCGCCTCATCCAGCACCAGGATACTGACCTGGGAAAGGTTGATGCTTTTTTGCATCAAGTGATCAAGCAGCCGTCCCGGCGTCGCGACGACGATCTCTACACCGGAATGTAGCGCCTTGATCTGCGGCTTGATATCGATGCCGCCATACACTACGGCAGCCCTCAGCGGCAGATACTTGCTGTAGGTGCGAACAGATTCTTCGACCTGCGCCGCGAGCTCACGGGTTGGTACTAAAACCAGCGCACGTACCGGATGACGCGCCGGGGAAGAACTGGAGCTCGCATGCGGCGCCAGCAATTGCAGTAACGGCAACGTGAAGCTGGCTGTTTTGCCGGTTCCGGTTTGGGCGCAACCCATGATGTCGCGGCCTTCCAAAATTGCCGGAATCGCCTTCGCCTGTATGGGGGTAGGCTCAGTGTAGCCTTGCGCTTCAACGGCGCGCAGTAATTCCGGGATGAGATTCAGTGACGCGAAGGACATTCAAACAACCTGACTAAGAATTGCCCTTTGGATATTGCAGTGGCGCAGTTGAAAATCGCGGCCGGCGACAACGGGGAGCCGAAAGAGCAGAGAAGAAGAAGAAAAAACCGTTTCTGGACAAGAGCCTGTACCTATTGTACCGGCAGCGGGCTTCGGACGCGAGCATGGCCAGCAGAAGGCCACCAACGCCCTTCCGACACTTTGTCAACAATTGTTTCGAACAGCCATTTTGTGAACTGCGTCACAGAATTACAAAGGTTCGAGGACGAAAATGTCCTGTCCCGAACGCAGCTGACCGCAATCGGGGCAACAAAAAACTAGGCGCACTCCTATGACCCTGGCTTGGGACTATGTCTCCCAAGAGGAAAGTCGCTATCGAACCGAAGTGGACCCGGTCCACTCCTCGATGCCAGAAAATGTGAAGGGGCACCAATTGGTGCCCTTTTTTTCTGCGCGCTGCGCAAGGCAATCAATCGCAGGAAAGATAAGCTGTGCGGTGTTCGTACGCGGAAGCGGTCTTTACGAGGTTGCCGCAGCGATAGGTGATCTCCAGCGATTTGCGATTTCCCGGAGAAGGGTCGCCACAAATCTTGTTGGTAACATCTATAGAGGCACTGCGTCGTCCGTTTACCCGTGATTCAACAAAGCGCCGCGCATCACAGCTCGAGCCGCGCTCAGGGCCATAAATGGCGCTGGTAATGGCAATCAATTGGGTCCTCGACTCCGAGTTACTGTCGCTGCGCTGTTCGCTAACTGCCTTGCGGCGGCCTTTCTCGAATCCGTCTCTAAAGCCGTCAGCGTAACCCTCTTTGTAATCGGATGAGTCTTGTGCAGCCACGCCAAAACTTAACACGAAGATAAACGCCAGACACAGCACCCTTGACCAGCAGAAATTTGTTTGCACTTTCACTCCCTTTTTGCCTGATATTGTTGGCATGATACTGCAACGCTAGTTTCTAGCTGTGGATCGAGGCACCACTTCGCAAAGGATGCGGCAGGATGCTCGACAGCAACGGTCGCAAATATGTTCAGCCGGTCATCGACGGCATCGCTCGCACCTGCCTGAGAGTCGGCATTGGCGCCAATACGCTGACGGCTATCGGAATGCTGGTGGGCATCACGGCTGCACTGCTGGTGTTAACGCAGCACACAGTCGCCGGATTTGCGGTGCTATGGCTATCTGGCCTGATCGATGCAGCCGACGGCACGTTAGCACGGCTGACCAAACCCAGTCCGCTGGGCGCAATTCTCGACATCACATTTGACCGTGTGGTGGAAATCGCGGTCATTCTGGCGCTGGCTTACAACTACCCTGATGCGCGCTTTCTGCTGGTGCTATTAGCGGGCATTATCGCCATTGCCATGTCGCTGTTTTTGTCGATAGGCGCGGCGGTTGCGAATCAGTCGGTCAAATCGTTCCACTATGCGCCAGGCTTGGGCGAGCGGACCGAAGCCTTCATTTGTCTCTCTTTGATGATTCTCGACAGCGAAAGGCTGGCGCTCTGGACCTGGGTTTTCATCGGCATCATCGCATTCACAATGGCGCAACGGCTGTATCACGCCCGGCGGATACTTTCGCTCAATAAGGGTGGCTAAAGATAGATGAGTTTAAACACCGCGTCGACGCCTAAAAAATATCCGTGTCTCCGATCCGCAGCATTTCGCCGTAACCAATACCTACGCACAGCAACACTTTTTCGGCGTCGATGCGGCTCTTGTTGTACTCGTGAGTACATTTTTGCATTGCCAGCGCGCAGCGAATGGCGTCGTTCACGTGGCGGAACATCACGATCAGGCTGTCGCCCTCGGTCTTGAGCAGAATGCCGTTGTCTTTCTCGATCAACGGTACCAAAAGGCGATGCGACTCGTAAATCGTCTGCAGGAAATGGATGATGCCGAAC
>JANMZU010000585.1:0-10662 GCA_031383585.1 Betaproteobacteria bacterium | reverse complement strand
TTTTTCAAGCGCCTGCCAGTCGGCGGCCTCGCGCGGTTGGCGGGGCTGTGTGGCATTGCCCTCGTCGTCGGCGTATTTCTGCGCAATATGACTGACGATTTTTTCTCGCGACACACGGTGCAGTTTTTTGGCGCCGCAGCGGGCATGCTGCTGGGCTTGGCGAATCACAGGCTGCCGTTGGCACTAAAGCGCGCCAACCCGCAAATGCAGTGAATAATCAATTATTGGAGCGGCTCTCCAAGCAGAAATGCTCCGAAAGCCGCGCCAGTTCTTGCATTCGTCAAACCGCTTTGCGCGCACAACCATGCTTGCCAAGAAATCGCAGCGCCGAGCGCACGAACATTCCCACGTGCCTAAACCCTTTCGTAGCCGAGCCGCCACCAGCGTGCATGATGCGCACATCTGCCACACGCGCAATGCCTGCAAACGAGGCAATGCGATAGCTGAGATCAAAATCTTCGAAATATAGGAAGAACTCGGGATCAAATCCTTGCACACGATCCAGCGCAGTACGGCGCACCAGCATGAAACAGCCGCTGACAATTGTCACCCCAGTCAGACCCGCATCAAAAGCGATTTCCCGGTATTCGTATTTGTCTAGTCGCGCGCGAAAACGTGCTTTGATCCAGCCCGGTGCGAAGCCTCGAAGTGCCAGCGTGAGCAGGTCCGGATACCGTTTTACCAAATGGAGCGGCTGTCCATCCGGCGAGCTTGCAACGGGGGAAACCATCGCGCATTCGCTGTGCTGCTTGAGGTAGCCAAGTGCATTCGTGATCGCGTCCTCTGCAAGCTTTACATCAGGATTTAGCACGAGATGAAAATCAGATTCAGTGCTGCGCGCGATGGCAAGATTGTTGGCGCGACCATAGCCGATATTGCCTTGGCCGGCGATGCAGGCTACTTCTATCCAGTCGAACTCTTTGGCGACACGTGCGAGTTGCGCACCAAACGAAGAGGTGCCCGTATCAGCCTGATTGTTGATCAGGAAAATTCTCGCACTCCGCAGCGCACCCGCAAACCGCGCGTGCGCGAGCGCGGCGACCAACGATGCAAGCGTGGTTTTCAGCCACGCAGGATCGGGAAAATAAACAACGATGGAAACGGACAGCGTCGGTGAGTGCGCAAATCCGGCCTGATCAGACATTTTCAAATTGCAGGCGATGCAGACTGGCGTACACGCCGGCTTGGGCCGACAGCTCCGCGTGCGAGCCGATCTCCAGAATCTTGCCGTGACCCATCACCACGATACGATCCGCATTCTCAATAGTAGAAAGGCGGTGAGCCACAACGATGGTGGTGCGTCCGCGCATCAGTGTTAGCAATGCAGCCTGCACCTGGCGTTCGGATTCGCTGTCGAGCGCCGAGGTCGCCTCATCGAGCAGTAGAATCGGCGCGTTCTTGATCAGGGCGCGCGCAATCGCCAATCGCTGCCGTTGCCCGCCCGAGAGTAGCGCGCCGTTTTCACCGATGACGGTATCGAAGCCTTGCGGCAGGGCGCGGATGAAATCGAGGCAGTGGGCAGCGATGGCCGCGTCTTCGATTTCTTGCTGGGTCGAGGTTCCCTGCTTGCCATACGCAATATTCGCCGACACCGTGTCGTTGAATAGCACCACGTCCTGACTGACGAGTGAAATTTGACGACGCAGATCGGTGAGCTTGATATCGTCGAGCGCATGGCCGTCGAGCGTAATGCGGCCAGCGGATGGCAGAAAAAAGCGCGGCACCAGATTGACGAGGCTGGTCTTGCCGCCGCCGGAAGAGCCCACCAGCGCAATCGTTTCGCCCGGCGCAATTGCGAGGGAAACGTTGTCCAATGCTGGGACCGGCTGGTTGGCGTATTGCAGACTTACGTTTTCGAATTTCAGCCGACCCTCTGATCGCAACATGGCGATGCTGCCGTGATCCTGTTCCGCCTCCGCATCGATGAGCCCGAAGACGCTTTCGGCGGCAGCAAGCCCCCTCTGTATCTGCTCACTGACGCCAGATAGTCCCTTGATTTGTGGCACCAATGCGCCAGCCGATACGATGTAGGCCACGAATCCCGCGACTTCCATGCCGGTGCCGTACTGCGGGCTGGCAGCCAGAAAGACGACCAGCGCGATGGCCATCGACACGATCAAATGTGTGAACGGCGTGGAGGCTGCAGCAGCCAGCGCGTGGCGCATGGCGTTACGGCGGATGCGGTTGGCAACGGTATCAAAGCGCTTGGTCTCGAACGCGGCACCTTCAAAAATCTTGATCACTTTCTGGCTGCGAATCGACTCTTCCAGGACGTCATTCAGCGCGCCCCAGGATTGCTGGCTGTCGCGGCTGATATTGCGAATACGCTTGCCGAATACATTGATGATCCAGCCCAGAATGGGAACCGTGGCAAAAATGATGAAGGTAAGTTTCCAGTTGATCAGGAACATCGTCACCAGTAGCACCACCAGCGTCACACCGCCGCGCACCAGGCTGTTAAGCGCAGTGGTTGCGGCCAGTTGCAGGCCATATACATCATTGGAAATTTTCGACATCAGCGTGCCGGTGGTCGACTGATGAAAGAACGGAATAGGCAAACGGATGAGGCGCTGGAACATCTGATTGCGAAAATCCAGAATGACTTTATTACCTACCCACTGCATACCGTAGCCAGCAGCGAAGTGCGAAAGGCCGCTGATGAAAAATATCAGGACGATGCCCAGTGCCGCCCAGATTGGCCCGTGGCCGGCGCGGTCGACGAACAAATCCTCCAGCATGTTTTTCAGAAACCACGCAAACGATGCCTCTGCCGCGCCGCCGATAGCCATCGCCACGATACTGCCCGCAAATGCGAGCCGGTAGGGCAGGACATAGCCGAGCAGTCGCGCGTAGAGCTTTTTCGAATCAACGACCATGGCAAGGTATCAAAGTTGAGCGATCAACGTTCAAAGTGTGCGCCGGAAATAATCGATGGTCGCTTTCAAGCCGTCTTCAAGGGACACCTTCGGTTCCCACTTTAATGCGCTCTTGGCGAAGGAAATGTCGGGGCAGCGCTGTTTGGGATCATCTTGCGGCAGGGGCTTGAAACAGAGTTTCGATGTTGAACCGGTGAGAGTAATGATGCGTTCTGCCAATTCCAGCATCGTTACTTCGACCGGGTTGCCGATATTCACCGGCCCGGTAATGCTGGCGGGCGATTGCATCATTCGCAGCATCGCTTCGATCAAATCATCGACGTAACAAAAGCTGCGCGTTTGCTCGCCGCTGCCATAGACCGTGATGTCCTCGCCGCGCAGCGCCTGAACAATGAAGTTGCTGACCACGCGCCCGTCGTTGGGATGCATGCGCGGACCGTAGGTATTGAAAATGCGCACGACCTTGATGGCGAGCTGATGCTGCCGGTGATAGTCAAAAAACAATGTCTCGGCACAGCGCTTACCCTCGTCGTAGCAACTGCGCGGACCGATCGGATTCACCTTGCCCCAGTAGTCCTCAGTCTGCGGATGTACTTCGGGGTCACCATAAACTTCTGATGTAGACGCCTGAAGAATGGTTGCGCGCGTGCGTTTCGCCAGGCCGAGCATATTTATCGCGCCGTGCACGCTGGTCTTGGTGGTTTGCACCGGGTCATGCTGGTAGTGAATCGGGCTGGCGGGGCAGGCGAGGTTGTAGATCGTGTTGACCTCGACATAAAGTGGGAACGTGATGTCGTGGCGCATCAATTCGAAGTAGGGGCTATTTTGCAGATGTGCAATGTTGGCCTTGCTGCCGGTAAAAAAATTATCCACACACAACACGTCCGCGCCACCGGCGATCAGCCGATCACACAAATGCGAGCCCAGAAAGCCGGCGCCCCCAGTTACCAATACTTTTTCCATGCTCCAGCTTTCATTCAATAGAGATCAAAGCGTGCCAAGATTGCGCGTTGGCATTTATGGTCCAAGCCGCCATTTTACCGCCAGCCATCCTGCGCCGCGCCGTTCCCAACTCTGAGACACTCGATTGCCTAGACTGAAAGCGCTGCAGCGAACCGAAACAGGTTTCCCCAGTCCGAAACTGGGTTCCAGTTCCGGCTGTGCCTCCACGTATAATTTATAGCGGCAAGCTAGCGCAGCACGGCATGCGCTCACGTAGAGAGCGCCAATATTTGCCCGACCGCTAGTTCAGTCCCAGTTCATCCTGCTTTTCGACACCAGTATCTCCGTCAGCCATGTCCCAGGACCCGACAACCAGACAATCATCTTACTCCCAGCCTGCGGCTGGCCCGAGCCAACAGGAATTCGATGCGATGGTGGCCTTTTTCGGTCAAGGGCGCTATGGGGAAATGGAGCAGGCCGCTCAAAGCCTGATGCAGCGCTTCCCGCACAACGGCGCCCTATGGAAGGCGCTTGCAACGGCCATCGTCATGCAAGGGCGCATCAAAGATGCCTTGCCGGCCATGGAGAAGGCGGCAGCACATCTGCCAAACGACGCCGAAGCGCATTCCAACCTGGGTAATCTCTATCAGGATCATGCGCGCTTTCAGGAATCTGAAGCCTGCTATCGCCGCGCAATCGGTATCAGACCGGGCTATTTCGAAGCGCATAGCTCCCTCGGCGCAAGTTTGCGGGAGCAAGGGCGCCTCGACGAGGCAGAGGCGAGTTGCCGGCGCGCGTTGGAGATTCGTCCGGATTCGGCAGATGCACTGGGTAACCTTGGCAATGTGTTTCTATCCAGGGGGAAGTGGCGAGAAGCCGAGGCTTGCTTCAGGCAGTGCATTCGTATTGCGCCGAGATTCTCAAACGCGTTCGGACGTCTGAGCTTTGCACTTAACCGTCAGGGCAGGCTTGCTGAAGGTGTCGCATCACTGCGCCAAGCGATTGATGCCAATCCCAATGACGCCAGCGTTTACAGCGCCTACCTGTTCAACCTGGGCTATGGCACCAACTGCTCGCCTCAGCAGCGTTTGGACGAGGCGCGTCGGTATGGACAAATGGTTGCCGCAAAAACCAACGGACGGTATACCAACTGGCGCTGTCATGCGGCGCCTTCCCGGCTGCGTATCGGTCTGGTCTCTGGGGACTTCGGCGATCATCCCGTCGGCTATTTCCTGGAAGGCATCCTCCCGCACTTTGATCGTCAACGCCTGGATTTCATTGCCTACTCGACACTAACCAGAACTGACCCGCTCACCGAACGCATCCGGCCATTTTTTTCCGAATGGAAATCGTTGATCGGCTACGACGATGCCGCTGCCGCCCGCCTCATTCACGACGATGGCATTAGCATACTCGTCGATCTGTCCGGGCACACCGCATACAATCGCCTGCCCATATTTGCCTACAAACCGGCGCCAGTCCAGATGAGTTGGCTGGGCTATATCGCGTCGACCGGTGTCGAACAAATCGATTATCTGCTGGCGGACCGGGTCGGCGTGCCTGAAAACCAGCGCGATCAGTTCGTCGAAAAGGTTTGGTATCTGCCAGACACACGGGTTTGTTTTACGCCGCCGGAGAACGCACCTGATACCTCTCCGCTACCGGCGCTGACCAATGGCTATGTGACCTTCGGGTGTTTCCAGAATCTCGTGAAAGTCGGCGACGAAGTACTCGCCGCATGGGCGCAGATACTTGCGGCTTCGCCTACTTCGAAGCTGCGCATCCAGTGTCACGAATTGGGCTATGTCCACGCACGCGAACTCATTACCCATCGCATGCATGAGAAGGGCATCGATTGCTCGCGGGTAACGCTGCACGCCGCTGTTGACAGGCAACGCTATCTCGGAACGTTGGCCGAAGTAGACATGATTCTCGATACCTTTCCTTACCCGGGCATCACCACGACATGCGAAGCGCTGTGGATGGGCGTGCCGGTTCTGAACGTGGCCGGGGAAAGTCTGCTGGAGCGCGGAGGCGCCAGTGTAATGACGGCAATTGGCCTCGCCGATTGGGTTGCGGACAATCAGCAAGACTACGTTCACAAAGCACTCACCTTTGCAGACGATATCTCGGCCCTTACCGACCTGCGTCAGGGCTTGAGAGCGCGAACCGCCGCTTCCCCAGTCATGGATGCACACCGATTCGCCCGCAATCTTGAGAGGGCATTCTGGGAGATGTGGGAGCAGAAATAGGCAGTAAAGTGATATTCAACTATTAACCATGCTTGCGCGCCTGGCAAATCAGCGCGGTTGAAGGCGCCTGGTGCTGATCGCAAAAACACACAATAGCTGCACGCGCGACTCCTGACGCGTCATTCAGGCGAGTGGGGCATCAACGAAAGTTAAGACACAAGCACTGGCGCGGTGTTTCAGGCGCTCCTCCAAACACCGCGCCCACCCAACGCCTGCTTGTAGTTTAACGCAATCCGTTATATGCTGGACGTATGATTCGTTCATTCAAGTGCGCGGATACGCAAGCGCTTTACGGTGGCAAGCGCGTCCGGCGGTTTGCCAATATCGAGATCGTCGCATCCCGAAAACTGCAAATGCTGGACGATGCAGCGGAGTTGCGGGATTTGCTGGCACCGCCTGCTAATCGGCTTGAAGCGCTGAAGGGCAACCGAAAAGGGCAGCACAGCATCCGCGTCAATGACCAATGGCGTGTCTGCTTTGTGTGGACAGCAACCGGCCCCGCCAATGTTGAAATTGTCGATTACCATTGAGGTGAAACCATGAACAAGATGCGCGCCATCCATCCGGGCGAAATTCTTCGCGAAGAATTCATGCTGCCGCTGAATCTTTCAGCGCATGCGTTGGCTATTGCGCTGCGGGTCGCCGCGCCTCGGGTCAACGATATTGTCCGCGAGAAGCGCGGCATCACGCCGGATACCGCGCTTAGATTGGCTCGCTATTTCAATTCCACGCCACAATTTTGGCTTAACCTGCAAGTCAGCTACGATTTGAAAACGGCGCAGGCAGCGTCTGGAAAAACAATTGAACGCGAAGTGCTGCCGTTGGCAGCGTAGAGCTGTGTTCGCTTGTTTCAAAAAAAGTTCACGCGGCCAGTCACGAAGTAGCGTTTTTTGATTGAGCTACCCTGCATAAAATATCGCAGATTGCCATTTGGTGGGCCTCTTCAGCACAAAGGGACCGAAACGCCGCACCAGTGCTTGAGTTTGCGCGATCCATATCCAACAAAATCACATTCAACCCGCCCTCTGCCCTTACCAACTTGCGTCAAGGCTTGAGAGCGCGAACCGCCGTTTCCCCAGTCATGGATGCACCCCGATTCGCCCGCAATCTTGAGAGGGCATTCTGGGAGATGTGGGAGCAGAAATAGGTAGTAAAACGATATTCAACCCGTAACCATGCTTGCTCGCCTGGCAAGTCAGCGCGGTTTAAGGCGCCTGGTCCTGATCGCAAAAACACGCAATCACGCGCGACAGAGCATCACAACGTCTCACGCGCTGATACATTCAACCCTGCAAAAATCATCGCGCCCTGTGACTCAGCCAATCGATCAGACTCCACAAGCGCAAGGGCGGCGAGTTCCTGGTTGCCCAACGCCCGCTCGACCAGGAAACGCAACCGAGCGGCGTGCGCCCGCAGCCAGTGTTCTCGGTCAAGCCGTTCGACGAGTAGTGGGTCGCTCAGCGTCCTGGAGGCAGCGAGTGCATCGCCAGCAATGAGCTCGGCGCGCGCCTGCACGAGCAGGAACGCGGGCACGCCGATGCTGTGGCCGCTACCCCGCCAGGCGCTGATCGCAGCGGATACTTCCTCCACCCCACCCATATCGCCGGTCGCGGCTCTTGCCCAACCGTGCACCGCATGCGCTGCGGTCGCGAGAAGGTCAAATCCTCGCTCCAGGCACAAGTCGCGTGCGGCGAGGGAGACAGGGAGGGCGGAGACGGGATCGTTCAGGTACAGGGCAGTCCACATTGCGGCGCCGTATGCATATGCGCGTGTAAAAGGCGGCAAACCACTTTCAGCTAGCGTGATCGCGGTTGCCGCTTCTGCCCGCGCGCCGGTCGCGTCGCCAGCATAGGCATTTGCCCAGGCGAGAATCCCTCGCGTCGCAACTTCGGTGTTCTGCACCAGGCTGATTTCAGTACTTCCCGGCGGAGGTCTGAAATGCAAAGCGGCGCGTAACGTGGCTCTCGCCGCCTCGACGCGCCCGCTCCAGAAATACGTGGAGCCCTGCGCGCGTAGCCCTTCACTTTTCAGTGCAATATCGTCGGCACACTCGGCTATTTCCACCATGTCGGCGGCCAACTCAGCCGCACGCTCGTATTCGACCTCGCCGATGGCGACCTGCCATTGTCCACGAAGGGTGCGAAACAGCAAATCGGTGCGCCCGGAGGAAAGGCAAAGTGCGCGCGCATGCGCAAACAATTCGGTGCTGGCGGCGTCAGCCCAGCCATTGGTCGCCATCAGCATGGCGCAAAGTCCCAGTTGTAACTCAATGGTGAGGCTGGTTTTTTCCACAGTCTCGGGGCACTGCGACAACAGTGCCAACGCGTTGCGAAACGCGTCTTCGGCTTCCCGCCCTGCCGCTGCTGCGGCTGCGATACGTCCAGACTGACGATAATAGCCCACGGCCTTCTGCGCACAACTCGGGCGCGGCGTACGATCCTCGGCGGCGCGATGCCAGTGGTAAGCCATAGTTGCGGCCATGTTCGGTGCTAGCGCCAGCCCCTCGCGTTCATATTTCTCCGCGAGCGTTTCGTGAAGCTCGCGGCGCTGCGAAAACAACATCATGTTGTAGATGATTTTCAGCAACAACTCGCTGCGGAAACGGTGCGTTGAACTAGCACCTGCTGCTCCGTCTACTCGTAGCGTAAGCAGTGCCTGATCAAATACTTCGCAATGACTGTCCACTGCGGGCTGGTCTTTATGTACCGGGTGGATTGCGCTGAGAGTGGCGCTTTCAAACTGACTGCCAATGACGCTCGCGACTTTGATCGTGAGTTGCTCGTCTGGCGAAAGGCGGTCGATGCGGGCAGTGATCAGACCCTCAACGGTATTGGGCAATTTGATCAACTTCAGGTCACTCCCGCCGCGCCATTCTGCGCTGTCACCCTCAATAGCCAGCAGGCCATCTTCACGCAAAGCCAGAGCAATTTCTTCGGCATACACCGGCACGCCCTCAGCACGTTCGATGATCAGGCGCGCCGCAAGATCCGGCAGGGCCTTAACGCCGAGGCGCCAGCAGGCGACCTGCGTGATCGCCGCCGCCGTGAGCGGTTTCAGCTCAGCAATCTTCACTGATTTTTGGCGTTCAAGGCCTGCCAGCCACGGCGTGTCGCGCCCGGATTCCGGCGTGAACGACACAATCACCAGCAGCGGTGCAGCGTGGCCTGCGAGACGCATCAGCATCTCGGCCGATGCGCCATCTATCCATTGCACATCGTGCAAGACAACGACAACCGGCGTCCGCAAAGCCGCCTGCGCGAGGACGGCATCGAACAAGTCGCGGGTGCGTTCCGCGCGACCGCTGCCGGCGAGATTGCGCGTTTGGTCATTGTCCTCCCAGCCCAGCGGCAAGACCGGCTCGAACAACGGGGCCGCCTTTAGATGGCGCGGCTCGTCTGGGAGTGCCGCCAATATGCTGTAGCGCCGCGCCGCCGGATCTGGCGCGCTCAGCTCTGCGCGAAACAGCGCCTCAAATACGCTGCGCCATGCGCCGTACGGTGTGTGCTGATCGATAGAGTCACCGGCACCGACCAGTACCGTCATGCCACGCGCGCGCGCGCGTCGTGCAGCTTCCTCCAGCGTACGCCCCATGCCCATGCCACGTTCAGCTTTGATAAGCACACCGCCGCCAGACTCGCCGCGCGCAATGGCGTCGAGCCGATCATTGAGCATGGCCATTTCGGCCTCACGGCCAATCGGTGGCGCGCGCGTTACGCCGGCGCTCGCCTGTACGCTCGAGTCGCCTTCAATCGGGCGAAAAATCGCAATCGGCGCAGCTCTGCCTTTGACCTGTATTGGCGGCAGTGTGTCAAATTTCAGACGGCGTTGTGCGGCCGTCCAGGTTGGCTCATCGCATAGCAAGCCACCGTGACCAGGGGCTTTTGCCGCCTGCATCAAGCGCGCCGCAAGGTTGACGATATTTCCCATCACCGTATATTCGCGGCGGTGCGCGTTGCCGATAGAGCCGCAGAAAGCCAGGCCGCTGGTGATGCCGATGCTGCATTCGTGGCCTGCCGCAATCAGCACCTGACGCATGGCCATCGCCGCGCGCACGGCGCGTTCCGGATCATCAACATGGCCCAGCGGAGGCAGGCCAAGTACTGCAATCAGCGACGCGCCCTTGTCGTCGACGCTGATCTTGTTGATACTGCCCTCGAAACGGTAAAGCGCCGATTGCATCGACTTCATGGTGCGATGGGCATCGGCCAATGGTCGTTCCGCATTGAACGTGGGCAGGTTGAGAAATATTCCCGACAGGCGGCGCTGCTCTCCCAGCCAATCGGTCTGATTGGCATCGAGACGAGTACGAATTGCCCCGGGAATGTAGCGGCGCAGCGCAGCCGCTGCGACAGGAAGCACATCGACGACGATGGGAGTGGGCGCAGCCGCGGTGAATGGTCCGGTAACGCGAAACGCACCGTCGTCCAAATGCTCAGCAGCAGCGCCACCGCGGATAAATACTGCCGCAGCAGCAGAAAGCACGACATCACCCGGCGATGCCAGGCCATTGGCAATGCCCACTTGTTCCAGCGGCAAGCCAGCCAGCAGAAACTCCCAGCGCTCGTAAACCCCGCCTAAATGTGAACAAACCA
>JANMZU010000553.1:0-3873 GCA_031383585.1 Betaproteobacteria bacterium | reverse complement strand
TGTCGATAATCATGTGGTCGCTGGTGATGCCGGGGTATTCCAACTTGATCTCGTCAAACACCCGGTGGAAGAGCCCGTCGCTCATCTTCATGATGTTGTCTTTGGTCATGCAAGTGACCTTCTTGCGGCCATGAGCGATGGCGTACTCAAAGGCGTAGCGCACGATTTTTTCGCAGCCGGGGCGGGTGATTAGTTTGAGGCACTGGAACACTTCATCCGTCTGGCGGTGTTCGATGCCTGCATACAGGTCTTCTTCGTTTTCTCGGATGACCACGAGATCCATCTTCGGAAAATGCGTAGTTACAAAGGGGGCGTATGCCACGCAGGGCCGCACGTTGGCGTACAGGCCGAGCGTCTTGCGCACTGTCACGTTCAGGCTCTTGTAGCCGCCGCCCTGTGGCGTCGTGATGGGTGCTTTCAGAAACACCTTGGTGCGACGCAGACTGGCCCAGGCTTCGGGTGCGATTCCTGCGGAGTTGCCCGCCAGATACACCTGCTCACCGATGTCAATGAACTCAGGCGCAAGCTGCGCGCCCGCAGCTTCCAGGATGCGCATTGTGGCGGCCATTATTTCGGGGCCGATGCCGTCGCCAGTGGCGACGGTGATGGGAGTCTTGTTTGGCATATTCGCTTCGTGATTGGTGGATGAACAGGGTGGAGTGTCGTTTGAATTCGCATCTACGTATAATGATGATTTAAGATTAATTCCATAGAATAGTCCGATGAATAAGATTCGCCCCACTCGCGCCAGCCTGGCCCAGTTGCGCAGCTTCGAAGCGGTATCGCGCCTATGTAGCGTCACCAAAGCTGCCACCGAACTTCACCTCGCACAGCCCACCGTCTCCACCCAGCTCAAAGAGCTGGCGATTGCGGTTGGCACTGATTTGCTCACCCCCGCTGGGCGCGGCGTACAGCTGACTGACGCCGGGCGCGTACTAGCGCAGACTGCCACTCACATTTTTGATGAATGGGCGCGTTTTGAGGACGCTATTGGCGCACTTGAAGGCTTGCAGCGCGGCGTGCTTCGAATTGCCGGTGTGAGCACCAGCGAGTACTTCATCGCCCAGATGCTCAAGCCATTTGCCAAGGCCCATCCCGGCGTGGTGATAGATCTAGCGGTGGAAAATCGCGACGCCGTGATCCAGCGTCTGCACAAGGAGCAGGATGATCTGGCCGTGATGATGATGCCGCCCACCGACATGCCGCTCGAGCAACTGGTCTTTATGGACAACCCGCTGGTGCTAATTGGTGAGCAGCACCACCCGTGGGCGCTGCGGGGTCGCGTTCCCCTGGAGCAGTTGCACAGCCAGATCCTGCTGATGCGCGAAGCAGGGTCAGGCACGCGGCGCGCAACAGAGCAGTTTTTTCAGAGCAAAGGCGTGCCACTTGCGCCGCGAATGAGTCTGGGTAGTAACGAGGCACTAAAACATGCCGTGGCCGCAGGGCTGGGTGTAGCAGTCATTTCGCGCCATGCGTTGGGCAGTGACCCGGCCCGCGATGGATTGGCCATTTTGCCGATGAGCCACTTCCCCATTCGGCGCAGTTGGCAACTGGTATGGCGCGCCGATCGTCGCCTGCCCTTGGTTGCGCAAAAATTTATCGAGCATGTTTGCGCGCAAACGCCAGCCAAGCCTCGCGCACGGCAGGCTCCTGCATAGGGGCTGGGCCAGAGACAAAAGCGCGGAAGCTACTGGCTACCTTTAGATTTCCTTATTTTGCAGCGCCGTCACCCTATCCACTGCAAGCTTGCCGCAGCCACCGTGAGCAACGCGGCAACCGCCCGGAGATATAGAGCGTTGTACTACTTCATGCGTGCCGCCGCTCTTCTAATTCCGATTCTCGATCATTAGTGAAAAATGGGTGGTGGAAATATCAACGATTCGTCGTCCCCGCGAAGGCGGGATCCAGCGACTTTGCGCCGAGAGACGCTGGATTCCCGTCTTCGCGGGAAAGACGAATATTTTTATCGGCTCAGTGAATTAATGCATTGATGAAGTGGAAATGGAAGAACCTTTAAAACCAGCCGCGCTGTACGAGCACCGTTCACCTACTCCAAACCGATCCTGCGTACCTGCAAACTAAACGCGCCATCCTGCTTGTCCGCGATCATCAGTCCAACTTCACGAACTTGCGTTGCGTCCAGCGCTGGCGCCTGCACCTTTCGGCCCCGAAAGGTTGCTTCGAAGGTATCCACCGGAACGCGCACCGTCACCCACGCATCTGCTTTCGTCTCAAAACTGGCTTGATAGCTGACCGCTTCGAATCGTCCGGGCACACGCAGATTGAGTTTGTAGCGTTTGCCGTCGCCGCGCATGTCGAGTACATATGCCGCGACCTTGGGCGCCAAGGGGGCGGCGACGCGCGCCCGGACGGAGGCGAAGCCTCCGTTCTGCTCCATCGACATCACACCCTCGAATACGGCAAAGCCGCCCGCATCGAAGCGCATGCGGCTCCTCGACACCCCGCCCATCACGCGGTCGTCGGTAGCCGACCACGCGCTCACGCTGTCGGCGCTGGTGAATTGAAACAGCGCCTCGGTCATTTTTGCACCTGAGGCTGGCTCACCCGCACCGGCATGGATTGGCACCAGTGATGCGACCGCGAGCGCGGCAATAATCCAGCGCACTCTCGCCGCTGTTGTTGTAGTGTGGGGCAAAGTCGTACTTTCGAAGATTGGGCAGTAGCAAGCCACAGTTGTTGAGAAGTTGTCATCATCTTTGTCTGTTGCATTCTAATGCCGCTGGTCGCGTCGACTAAAAATTACCTGCGTAGTATGGTCGGGCAAGACTGGAGGCGTGGTGGTCAAGAAGGTCAGACTCGCTGCTTTGGTCACGACAGGCTGTTCGCCGGTGAATATTCGACCACCCATTTACCAGGCGCCACGCTCGCTTTAGTCTGACGATCAACATCTCAAACACTACGTGTCTAGCAATAGTAAAGGAAATGCCCAATGAGGTCCGCCTGGACCAAGCGATTCTGGCAGTGCCTGCTGCTACTGGGAGTGTTCACCAATTCTCACGCACTGACATTTGATGTCAAATCGGTCAAATTGAGCGCCGACCAGCGCGCCTCGCTGAAACGCTTCATTGCAGAAGCATCGCCTACTTTGTCATTTGACTGGAATTCGTTGGAGGCAAATGCCAATTCCATCGGCGGCAAGCGCCAGCCGTTATCGGCCACGATGAGCACGATGCCGGCACTAACGGCGGCGGGCGTTTGCCGAATCGAACGGCACCATTTTTATGCTGAAGCCGGCACTGGGAGCTGGAACGCGAATGTGGAATTGACCAGCCGCCAGGCGTGGGTGCCGCGAGGCTTCAATTGCACGCCGGTGTCGTCATTGACCAGCGTCGGCAGATCATTGACTGATGCGGAATTCGTTTTCATCGAACGGGAAAAAGACGTGCTGAAGAGCAGGGCCGCGCAAGTCATCGGCGGGAGTGATTGCGCCCGCGTGCGGTTCTGCGAGGTGACGCTTGGGCGCATCAATCGGGTTCGGCAGGAGAGCCCTTCACGCATCCTCACTAAGCTTACCTACACGCCGTCGAAGCCGGGCCTGAGTGCCTTTATGTGATGGAGGTTTCGTTTGTTGGGACGTTGAATGAGCTGGTGCCACTGGGGGCGAGTTGTCCGAAGCCGTCGTGGTCAGAAACGAAGGAGGTGGGGTCGAAATGCGTGGAGCCGCTGAGGAAGTGTGGGGCTGTATTGAGAGAGGCTGTCCCGAGCAATTGGTAAAGACCCCAGTGATCAAATTCAACCCCTGATTGCTGTTCCACGGAGAATTGGCTCAAATAATGCGTCTGTCGGTGTCGGACCATATTTGCGCCACGGCAGTGTTACGGCGGCTTTGTAGACTGGCACTATCCATTCGCT
>JANMZU010000542.1:0-4265 GCA_031383585.1 Betaproteobacteria bacterium | reverse complement strand
CTTTTCAATCAGGTAGCCGGTCAAAAATTCGAGCGCCTTGGTGTTGGCCAAATCAACCGAACCGGTGGAATCTTTTACCGCCCACCAGAACAATCCATTGAACAGAAAGCTCAGGCCAATCCAGACCAACGACCAGTTGAGTGCTTCCTTGACGCCGATGTCATGCGAGCCCTGCTTCTTGAGCACGACAAAGTCAATGAACAGAGATACCAACACGATGCATACGAATGTGGCCCATAGCCACAGGGGAGCAATTGTTTCCATTTCAACCTTTGAAATTTGAGCAACGCAAGATGCAGGTTGCATTACTTGCAAGACGGACAAAAGCGCGAACGCGCTAACTTGGGCGAATTTTAACGGGAAACGGTCATGTATTTTCTGATTAATACGCCAATTTGGTTCGTAAAAACGGAAGTGTATTGGCGTATTTTCCTGCTTCTCGGAATCTGAAAAGGCACGCATGATTTCGCCACCCTAATAGCGAAGAGTCTTGATCCTAATGTTGCTTGCACTTGCGTGGTTCGTGGTTCTGGCATTACTCGCCGTCTGGTCGATGTGTGTGTGGCTGCTGCATTCGATTGCGGTCTGGTCAGTGACAGGAGCCGGTTCACTGGTTGGCCAGGCAAAAAAGATTGACGGCCTCGCGCTGCCTAATTGGGTGAGTGTGTGGGTACCGCCAGATTTGATGCTTGCGCTGAAGTCGTCCGTATCGACTGCCTTGCCACTGGTTGAGTCTGCAATGGGCACGCTGCCCGCTGCGGCAACATGGCTGTCACCGCTGGCTTGGATGGTGTGGGGACTTGGCGCCCTGTTGCTCATGGCAATCGGCGCCGTCGCGCATGTGGCAATGACCATGATGAAGAAGCGCGCGCGGCAATGATGAGCTCAAGCCCACACTGGACAGCTCGTTTACGTGAAGCATTACCCAGCCGCGAAATGTTGGTAGCACACGCTTGGTTGAAACCTGTTGCCGAAAGGCTGCTGGAGCCTAAACTTTGGCGGTTCCAGCATGAGTCTGTTGCGCGCGGCGTGGCGATAGGTACATTCTGGGCGTTTGTCATTCCGGTTGCTCAGATCGTGGTCGCTACAATACATTGCACCTGGTGGCGCGCCAACGTTCCGGTCGCCGCGGCAATGACGATGGTCACCAATCCACTGACGATCAGCTTTTGGCTGTGGCTGGCGTACCAATTGGGTGTATTGGTGCTGGGTGAGCCCATCGCTGCCGCCACGACAGACGGCGCGGGTTCGCTGCAATGGCTGGCTGACTACGGCTGGCCGACCGTGCTGGGTATGGCGCTTTTTGCAATCGGCGGTGCGGCAGCGGGCTACATGAGCGTCAAGCTGGTTTGGCGTTTGCGGGTCTGGCTAAATAGACGTCTCATCAGAAACGCGGTTTACTTAAAACACGACCATTGGCGGGCGTTACCGAACAGAAAGACCTGAAGTTGCCCGCCAATTGGCGCAGGGAGCTGGCCAAGATAGTTGACGCCGGCCAATTGGGTTTTGACCATGTTTTTCACGGTCTGCTCGGCGATGTACTTGCCCATACCGTCGTTGATTCGGCGGCCGGCGAGTATCACTTCCGGATGGTGGCCGAACTTTTCTGCCTGATAGGTGAGGTAATACGGATCGACACCGATGCAGTGGCCACCGACCAGGCCCGGCTTAAAGTTTAGGAAATTCCACTTGGTGCCTGCCGCTTCGAGTACTTCTGCCGTATCGAGACCCATTTTGTCGAAGATGATTGCAAGCTCGTTCATAAAGGCGATGTTGATATCGCGCTTTGAATTTTCGATAACCTTTGCCGCCTCGGCGACGCGGATGCTAGACGCTTCGAAGATTCCAGCATCAACCACACTGCCGCGGACGCGGAGAGTGTGGCCAGCGTATCTGGCGTCAAAATGATCACACTTCTTTGAGGTAGCCGAGTCCCAATAACAACATTCGTGCGTCTTTGGTCAGCAAAGTCATCCGTTCGATATCGGCAGTCGCGGCAAGCAGTAAATCAAAAGGGTCACCTTGCAGGCCGCTTATTTCCCGCGCCCGATCAACATGCGCTGCGGTGATAGGCAAAATACCAAAGCCTTCACTGGATAGCTGGGGTGATAGTGCGCCAGGTGGCAACGCCAGTTTGCCAACAGAATTTTTCAATTGCATTTCCCACAAACTGGCAACACTGACAAAACACGACTCTTTACGGATCAGAGAAGTGGCCGTTTTAGAAAGGCGCGCGCTTTTTGTCATCCACCAATAAACAAAATGGGTATCGAGAAGATAACGTGTCATTTCCTGCTGCTTGTACGGCTCACTTTGTGCGTCAGCTTGCGTTTGCCGCCCGCGCGAATCTTTGCGGTCGACAGATGCGCGCTTTCAACATCAAAGAGCCTTGCTATCGCGGCATCGGTCTCGGCGCTGAATGCGTCTGTGATCTGTGCTTCAGTCATGTTGAGATGCGCCCACGCGCCGGGCTTGCGTCTAGGTTGCGATGCCGATACCGGCACCAGCCGCACAGACGGCACACCTTTATTGGCGATGATGACATCCTCGCCCGCAAGGGCGGCTTTGACCAATTTTGAAAGCTGACTTTTCGCGTCGAGCATATTTACTTGCATTTTTGTTCCTCTCGAATGATCAAAGGCTACCAGATGTTAGCTAACTTGGCTAACAAAAAATGGTATCTGATGGTTGCTACGCCGACCAGCGTGAATCACCTCCGGATAATGGCCGAACTTTTCAGCCTGACAGGTGAGGTAATACGGATCGACGCCGACGCAGTGGCCGCCCACCAGGCCCGGTTTTAACTTCAAAAATTCCACTTGGTGGCTGCGGCTTCAAGCACTTCCGCATACTGGCCGCCTTGAAGATACCGGCATCCACTACCGCACCGTACACGGTAGCGAGCGTTTCCAGGGTCACGGGCGTATCGCCCGATACAATTTTCATGATCTTGCGGAGCGTGCGCTTCTTGTCGCCGGGATTGATCCGCTCAGGTGAATAACCAACAAAGAAATCTCTTTTCCATTGCTTGCCGGTGAGACGCTCCAACTCAGGGATGCAAACCTGCTCGGTCGCGCCCGGGTAGACAGTCGATTCAAAGACGACGATCGCACCGGACTTCAAATGCGGCCCGATTGCGGCACATGCCGACAGTAGCGGCGAAAAATCGGGCAGCCGCCCTTCCGTCACCGGCGTAGGGACCGCGATGATGACAATGCCAGCGCGGGCAAGGTCAGCCGGATGGGTCGTAAAGGCAAGCTTGGTGGCGGCCTACATGTGCCAGGGCCAAATCCCTGAGTATTTTCCGGCGCTCTTAAGCTGGAATGGTCTTTTGCAATAGGGCGATCCGCTCAGGCTTCACAAGTGCCTGGCCGGGATCAACAAGCCGGTAAGTCGCCGCGACGCCGCACTGTTGCGTTTACGCTATGGTATATACTAAGTCATATATCAAGCGAGGTAAATCATGCTTTCCAAATCCCCACTCAAAACCGCCTTCGCCAATGGCCGCAGCACCGCAGCCCGACTGCCTGCGGAGGCAGGCATTTCACCAGGTGACCCGATTCGGCTGACCATTGTCGCGCCCGGCAAAGTGCTCATTGAGCTTGGAGCGGAGCTACCTGACTACAGCCATTTCATTGGCAAACGTAGCAAATCGGGCGGCAAAGTGACTGGCAAAATGGTGGCGTCTTTGCTTGAGGATGCAGGCTTGTGATGCGAGCACTGCTCGACGTAAATGCGCTGATCGCGCTGATCGATGAGGAGCACATTCATCATGCGCAGATACTTGAGTGGCTGCAACGTGACGAGCATCTCCCCCATGGCTTCGCGACCTGCGCCATTACGCAGCTGGGGCTTATTCGCGTAATGAGCAGCAAAGGGTATTTCAAGCCGGTCGAACCCCACCTATTGGCGAAAAAGCTCGCACGCTTGACGCGCAAAGGACACCGCTACCTGGACATCCCTGCGCCGATTGATAGTGGTATTCGCTGGCAAGAAACATCAAGCCGCCAATCTACTGATAGTACCCTGCTGGCGACAGCTGTTGCGCATGGTTGTCGGCTGGTTACCTTTGATGCCGCAATCAAATCGCGCACAGTGGTCGGTGCAAAGCCTGAACATTTGGTGGTAATTGCCGCGTAGTGCTGTCGCAGTGTCAGCCCGATTGCCCTGGCCTGTAGGTTGAAAGGCGGATTGAGAAGCGGGGGCTCCGGCTTGCAACGGTAGATGTGTAGCCGCGATGAAGCGCAGCGTAATCGAAGTCGGTC
>JANMZU010000513.1:0-2164 GCA_031383585.1 Betaproteobacteria bacterium | reverse complement strand
GGTCGATATCGGCATTGCCATCGCCTTGATCGCGACGTCAAAGCATCTGCGGGCGCGACCAACCGTTGCGATAGCTGCGAGTGCTTCCGGCGTCGTGCTGCTGCTGACCGTCAGCGGGGTAACATTTGATCCACTGAAGCTGGTTTCGGGCATTTATCGTGATGGCAGTGTTTATTTGGCTAGTAGCACGCGAGTCCTCTCCGATCGTGACGGCAAAACCGCTCGTATTAGTGTGTTGGAACATACCAACGGGACGCGGTCAATCGGCACCAATGGCAAAACCGACGCATCGATGCAAATGAGCGACACCGCCGCGCCGGAAGCTGATGAATATACGATGACACTCCTCGCGGCGGTACCGCTGGCGTACAAACCCGACGCAAAACGGGTTGCCAACATTGGCTTTGGTTCCGGCTTGACCACACATGTATTGCTAGGCCGCAGCACCATCGAAAGCGTCGATAGCATCGAGATCGAGCCGATGATGGTAGAGGGGGCAAAGCTGTTCGGCGAGCGGGTCAAGCGTGCATATGAAGATCCGCGCGGCCGTATCCATATAGACGACGCGAAGAGTTTTTTTGCCAAGCAGTCGCTTGGCTACGACATCATCATTTCAGAACCGTCAAACCCGTGGGTTAGTGGTGTAGCAACGCTATTTTCAGACGAGTTCTACAGACGAATTCGCACACACTTAAACGACGATGGTGTGTTGGTGCAGTGGATTCAGCTCTACGAAATCGATATCGACCTTGTGGCGTCAATAATGAAAGCGGTTGATCGAAATTTTGGTGACTACGTCATTTATGATTTGCAAGGAGCCGAGATGTTGTTGGTGGCAACCAAGAGCCGCACACTGCCAGTGCTTAGCGCAGATCTATTCAAGGACGCCGGTATCAGCAAAGACCTAGCCCGACTCGGTATTTCGGATCTATCTCAGCTTGATTCATGGCGGCTCGGTAATCGTGCCACATTGGCACCCTTGTTTTTGGCGCAAGCAACACCAATGAATTCGGATTACTTTCCGATCGTTGATCAGAATGCCGCTCGTGCCCGGTTCCTGCAGCGCAAGACTATGCTCGCAGATCTGGCACGATCGCCGGTGCCGGCAGTCCAATTACTCGAACAGAGACCGGCCGGGGCGTTCCCCACTGAGCTTCGCCAGCCACGGGAGGTCGCCGATTCTCTGCCGCAACGCGAGCAGCGTGTTGCCTACCGAGTGCGCGACTACATCCTCAATGGAACGCAGCAACCCAGCGTCGCCAATCTGCCGAATTGGCAGCTAAAGGTCGCCTACTTTAACCGTGGCCTGACCGATTGCAAGTGGCTCACCAACGATTCAATCTGGTCTGATGCGCTCTACGAGATTGGCGTTCAGATCGCGAAGGGAGTCGCACCTGCCGACGCCGAGGAGGTTTGGCGAAAGATTGACGGCTCGCCATGTGCGGCGCAAATGTCAGCGCAAAGCAGAGACTTCGTTTCCCTGTTTAAAGCGGTTAATAGACGTGCGCCCAACGAGGTACTGGCTGCCTCCGAACCGCTGTGGGCCAAACAAAGCGCTTTGCCGAGCGATCGCCGGAACTATGTCTTGGAAACACGGATGGCTGCGGCGATTATTGAGAAACGCACCGATGTGGCCATTGACGCGTGGAACGTGGCGCGTGCTAGCGCTGGGTCACAAGAGGTTCCGATGACGCAACAGCTTCTGTTCGCGCAGCTCGCAGTGTTGGGTCGAAGGCCAGGGAAATAGTTGCGCTTGGATGCTGCAAGCGCCGCGGCATCCACCCCTCCTACGGCACGCGCCGTATGGCCAAGGCCGCCGCTCATCTGGTTGACCATGTCATCCCCGAGGTGCCGGTGCGCTAGTGGGTGCTGTCGTTCCCAATCCCGCCGCCACAGCAGGCACGCCGGACGAGAGCACCTGCCCCCCGCATGCATTCATCAATGCAGCCAAACTGGAACGCCTCGCCGTTGGTCGATGGCCAGCGGTGCGGTTGCCGGTCGCGTTTCGCTTCGATACCGATGTGGTGTTCATCCGCCGAGACCCGGTCACGGGTAATGTGATCCTGTCTTGGAAGCCCGCTGCCCGGGATGGTTTCCGTGCCGCGTCTTAAAGACGCCGACTTACCGGCCGATTTCCTGACTGAGGCTGATCGGAACCAGCGCA
>JANMZU010000496.1:0-5537 GCA_031383585.1 Betaproteobacteria bacterium | reverse complement strand
CTTTGCGTAGCAGTCGATAACCGGTTTAGCCTCATCGAAAGCAGCTTGATCACCACCGCACATGACAGTGAGCTGGCCTTTTTCAGCTCCCGCCTGCCCACCGGAGACCGGACCGTCAATAAAAGCCACGCCCTTGGCCTGGGCCACGCCGTAAAGGTGCCGCGCCACGTCTGCAGACGCCGTCGTGTGGTCAACCAAAATGGTCCCCGCCTTCATCGCAGCGATCGCGGCGCTGCCGACTTCCATCAAATCCTTGTCGTTGCCCACGCACATCATGACCATATCGGCGCCTGCCACGGCCTCAGCGGGCGTTTTCCCCATTGCGCCGCCGTGTTGCTTCGCCCATGCCTCGGCCTTGGCCGTAGTACGGTTATAGACAGTAACTTCGTGTCCTTTTGCCTGCAGATGACCGGCCATCGGATAGCCCATTACACCGAGACCTAAAAAAGCGACTTTCATACATTGCTCCGTAAAGTTAAACGTTTACCTGACTTGGAGGTACTCTACCCGTCAACACTGCCGTCAGGTTTTCCGCCGCCAGAGTTGCCATACGCATGCGGGTCGCACGGGTCGCGCTGCCGACATGCGGCGTAAGGACAACGTTGTCGAGATCAAGAAAGCCGGGGTTCAGTGCAGGCTCACCCTCGAAAACATCGACGCCCGCTCCCGCAATTCGCCTGTTACTCAGCGCAGCGATCAACGCAAGGTCGTCTACGACGCCGCCGCGTGCGGTGTTTATCAGGATCGCCGTTGGCTTCATCAAAGCGATCTCATCAGCACCAATGAGGTGATGCGTGGCGGGCGAATAGGGCACCATGACGATGACAAAATCGCTTTCTTGAAGGATCTCCTGCTTGCTGGCGTAGCGCACATTTAGTTTCGCCTCCGAGGCCGCATCAAGCCGAGTGCGATTGAAATAGCTTACGTTCATCTCGAATCCGGACGCACGCCGCACAATCGTCTGGCCAATACGGCCCATGCCGATAATGCCAAGCGAAGCGTGATGAATGTCAGTACCCAGCCACTGCTGCAACGCGAAGCCTTTCTTCCACTCGCCGCGACGCAAACGCGCTTCGGTCTCCGTGATGCGCCGCGCCGTCGCCATCAGCAAGGCGAATGTGAGGTCCGCAGTGGTGTCGTCAAGCACACCCGGTGTATTGGTCGCGATCACGCCGCGCCTGGTGGCTTCGGCAATATCGATGTTGTTGTAGCCGACTGCGATGTTGCACACCACTTTCACCGTGGGGCATGCGTCAAAAAATGCCGAGTCGATCTTTTCTGTCAGGCATGCGATCACACCAGCGCATCCAGCAGCGCGGGCACGAAGCGCCTCGGCTGTAAGAATGTCATCGCTGTCGTTGTGGTCGACTTCAAAAGTTTGCGACAGCGTTTCGACTACTTCGGGAAAAACCTGCCGAGTGATGAGTATCTTTGGTTTCATGACATCCTGAAGCTTTTCTGAAGCGATCCCCGGCAAGCACCGAAAATGCCGCGCTGGGTGACCGCGCAGCACAAAACTTACGCGGCCCCGCCAGCAGGGCGTGTCATTCTGGCGGCGGCGCCGCTATCTGTTGGGTTACTTGTAGAGCGTGTTAGGCAACCACATCCCGATCGCAGGGAACGTGTAGAGCAAGATGATCGCCAATATCTGTATCCCCATAAACGGCATCATTCCCGCGAAAATCTGATTGAGTGTCACGTGTGGCGGCGACACGCCCTTCAGATAGAACGCAGCCATCGCTACCGGTGGCGACAGGAACGCCGTCTGTAGATTCAGCGCCACCAGCAAGCCGAAGAACAGCGGATCAATGCCGAATTTCGGCAGCAACGGAATGAATATCGGCATGAAGATCACAATGATTTCAGTCCACTCAAGCGGCCAGCCGAGAATGAAAATAATGAACTGGGCCAGCAACATGAACTGCACCGGCGTAAGGCCTAAGGACAGCACCCAGGTCTCGACAATATTTTGTCCGCCGAGCAATGCGAAGGCAGCCGAGAATATCGATGAGCCCACAAACAGCCAGCACACCATCGCCGAGGTCTTGGCGGTGAGATAAGTGGACTCCCGCACCGTATTAATCATCTTCGCCTGTACCATTGCAACGACGGCCCAGATGCCAAGTGCCGCCATCGATAGCCAGCCCACCCAATCAGTCGGTGCAGTCGCCACTACCTCGGCTTTAAAGAGGATGAACCAGACGACCGAAACGAGAAATACAATCCACAGCGGAATCCAGATTTTTGCGGCCCTCAGAATGTTTTCCCGCGACTGCGTTAGCAGCAGATAGACCGATGCCAATACGAAACCGCCGAGCGAGCCGATTGCGGCTGCTTCGGTCGGTGTGGCGAGCCCAAACAAAATGGTGCCGAGTACCGCCAGAATCATGATCGACAACGGAAAGAACGAGGTCAGCAACATCTTGAAAATTTCAAGCCGCGCAAACGTCATCATTGCGTAGATGACCGTCAAGAAGCCGATGCCTACGGCAAACACGTACCAGAACGCGGGCGGGGTTGGGTCTCGTACGAAGTCAACATGAACCGCAGGCTTGCTCGGTTGAGCGACCTTGGCAGTAGCCGTCTCCGCTGGCTTGGCGCCAGGCTCGGCGAGCTTTTCAGCTTCAACCCCAGGTGGCTCCTGCAGGCCACCGGCAGGTGCAGGCTCCTTCAAGTCGCTGCCTGGTGGTTCAGCAAGCCCGCCGGTTGACTCGGTCGCCCCGACCGCGCCCATCTGTTGCAGGCCACTCAAATCCTGAACTTCATCTGGTTTGGTCAATGCATTCCATGTCAGCCCCATCATCACCACAAACACGATCAGGGGTGCAAGCGTGATGCCTAATTCTTTAAGCAGGACTTTGGTCGAGATGTTCGCGTTGCGCTCGCCCTTCAACGCCAGCAGCAGTGCGGGCAGCGCCTTGTGTCCCACAGTGTCGTGTATCTGTTGATTGGCCGGTGGGAGCGTTATTACTCGCTCGTTCGCGGGCAAAGGCGGTGCCAGATGCGGCTTCCACTTGGCAAGTATCATCACGTACAACATATACAGCATCGCCAGCATGATCCCGGGAAAGAACGCGCCTGCATAGAGCTGCGGCACGGACACACCCGCCGTCGCGCCATACACAATCAGCAACACGGACGGCGGGATCAGGATACCAAGGCAGCCACCGGCCGTAATCACACCAGCTGACATCCGCACATCGTAGCCAGCGCGCAGCATCGCAGGCAGTGCCAGCAAGCCCATCAAGGTCACCACCGCACCGACAATACCGGTCGCTGTCGCAAAGATGGCGCAAGTAACCAGTGTAGCCACAGCAAGCGAGCCTGGTACGCGCGCCAGGGCCAGATGCAGCGACTTGAACAGCTTGCTGATCAGATTGGCGCGTTCGACCAGATAGCCCATGAATACGAACAACGGAATTGAGATCAGCACGTCGTTTCTCATCACACCGAAGGTGCTTTGCACCATCAAGTCGAGTGTTTGTTGTAGCGCCCGCTCTGCGTGTCCATCGCTGCGTGACATGTAGGCGAAGAAGGCAAACATCATGCCCATACCCATCAACGTAAAAGCAGTCGGAAAGCCCAGCATGATGGCGACCACGACCAGTCCCAGCATCAACAAACCCAAATGACCATTGGTCATGTTGCTCCACGGCATGAAAACCGCGACGACAAGCAGGATGATCCCCATCAGGATGAAGCCAAACCAAAGTTCTTTGCGAATCATTTGCGGTCTCCTGCGGCGACGACATATTTATCAAGCGCGGCGATGTCTTCGTCTTTCACATGCACCATTTCCTTGAGCTTTTCGACGTCAACTTCCTCGACGTCCTGGATGCGCGACGGCCATTCGCCTTGGCGGATGCAGATCACACAACGGATGATTTCCACCACGCCTTGCAGCAACAGCAGTCCGCCGGCCAATGGAATGACAAACTTAAATGGGTAGAGCGGAAGCGGATCAGCCGAGAACGTCTGCTCGTTGATCTTGATCGAGTCGCTGAAGAACGACCAACCGGCGTAAGTCAACGCAATGACGCCCGGCAAAAAGAAAACAAAATAAAGTAGCAGGTCGAGCGATGCCTGCGTGCGCGGTTTGAAAAAACCATACAGCACGTCGCCGCGAACATGACCGTTCTTTGAAAGCGTATAAGCACCAGCCATCATGAACAAAACGCCGTAAAGCATGATCTGCGCATCAAGCACCCACCCGTGCGGCCTGTTGAGGACGTAGCGCGAAAACACTTCCCAGCCAATGAGCAGAGTCAACCCGACGGCAGCCCAAGAGAAAACTTGCCCAAACCAGGTCGAGATTTTATCTACGCCCAGCAATATTTTTTGCATTTCTTGCTCCCTTAAGCCTAAACCAGCATTGTTGCGATCATCGCGCCGATCCGCAGATGAAATAATTTCACGAAAGAAAACGGCAGCGAAATCGCCGCCGTTTCCTCGTGATGCGCGAACTGCGCCTTAAAGCTAGGCCTTCTTCGCTGCCGGCTTGGCGCGGAAGAAGTGGTTGTAAGCCATTTTGTAATCGACCAGGGTGTCGTTTTGCCAAGAGCAAGCGCGCTCAGCGAACGCCTTCATCGAATCATTGACCTTCTTGAAGGTTGGATTCTCGGCTTCTTTCTTGGCGGTGATCTTGTCCCAGCTTGCCAACTGACCACGCAGAATGGAATCCGGCGTCTTGAAAAATTTGACGCCCTGCTTCGTTTTCAATTCGATGTAATCGGCCGAGTAACGGTCAATCGCCTTCCAGGACATATCTGCCGACGACGCCTGCACTGCATAGTCGATGATTGACTTCAGTTCTGGCGCCAGTGCGTTGTACTTGGTTTTGTTGAAGAGAATTTCAAACTGCTCGGACGCCTGGTGGAAACTCTGCAGCATGCAGTTCTTGGCGACGTCCGGGAAGCCAAGATTGCGGTCGGACGAGGCGTTGTTGAATTCGGCCGCATCGAGCAGACCGCGGTCAAGAGCCGATACGATCTCAGCACCTGGCAGCGGATTCACCGCAGCACCCATGTCGTTGTAAATGTCCACGGCCAGACCGACAGTGCGGAACTTCACGCCCTTCAGGTCTTCAGCCTTGGTGACAGGCTTCTTGAACCAGCCGAACGGTTGGGTAGGCATTGGGCCATAGATGAATGACTGCACGTCGAGGTTGAGGCCTTTGTAGATTTCGTCGAGCAGCTGCTTACCGCCACCGTAGTTATGCCATGCCAACACCATATTGGCGTCCATGCCCCATGCCGGGCCCGAGCCCCATAGCGCCAGCGCTTGTTGCTTGCCGTACCAGTACGCGACAACGCCGTGGCCGCCGTCGAGCGTGCCCTTCGACACAGCGTCGAGCAGATCGAACGCTTTGACGACCGATCCGGACGGCAGCACTTCAATCTTGAGTTTGCCGCCGGCCATGTCGTTCACCTTCTTGGCGAAGTCATTGGCGTACTCGTGGAAGATGTCTTTGGCGGGCCAGGTTGACTGGAAGCGCAGGCTAACCGTTTGTGCGGTGGCGATCATCGGGAATCCGGTGA
>JANMZU010000467.1:0-1631 GCA_031383585.1 Betaproteobacteria bacterium | reverse complement strand
AGCAAGGCAAGACGACGAAGTATTTACTCAAAAAACTCGCTGAAAAATACTTACCGCACGACATCATCTACCGCCCAAAGCAGGGGTTTGTCATGCCGCTCACCCAATGGCTGGAAGGCAGATTGAAGCCAAGAATGGAACGGGCGCTGAGCACCAACGGGCTGGACAAACGCGGCCTGTTTCAGGAGGGCGCGCTACAAAACGTATTGCGGGAGCATCGTACGGGCCGCAGCAATCACGCAGCGATAATGTGGGAATTGACGGAGCTTTAGTGCTGGTTTGAGAGATATGCGCCGGATTTTGAGTTGTAACCGTTTTCTACAAAGGACACAAAAAATGATTCAGTCGCAAGTCCTCGCTAACGCGTTGGAAATTCAACACCAGTTTCAGTCTGCCGTGCCCTTCAAGCATATCGCGATCGACGATTTCCTTGACGCGCCGGTGTGCGAGAGCCTGCTCGCCGATTTTCCCGCTTTCGATCCCGAGAAAGCCCGCAACGAGTTTGGCGAAGTCGGTGCCAAGGCGGTAAATGAGCGCGTCAGTGGTATCAGTCCGTCCTATAAACGTTTCTACGATTACATCAATTCCCAGCCATTTCTTGATCAACTCAGCGATCTCACGGGGATACCTGGACTGATGGCCGACGCAACACTATTCGGTGGCGGCACGCATGAGAATCGCGACGGCCAGGGTCTGGATGTTCACATTGATTTCAACATCGACGAGCGACGTATGCTGCATCGCCGTCTGAACTTGCTTGTCTACCTGAACAAGGAGTGGGATTCATCATGGGGTGGCGATATCGAACTGCACTCCGATCCGCGCAACCCGATCGCAGACACGGTGAAATCGTTCCAGCCGCTCTTTAACCGCGCAGTGCTCTTTGAAACGAACGAATATTCATGGCACGGCTTTAAGCGCATCAATCTGCCTGCAGAAAAAAAACAGATATCGCGTAAGTCCTTTTCGATTTACTTGTACACCAAGGACCGGCCTGCCGAAGAAATCGTTGCGCCACACACGACTTTTTACGTTGCTGCACCCTTACCAAAGCTGATTCAAGCCGGGCACACGTTGACCGCGGACGACGTGACGCAACTTCATATCTTGATGGCCAGTCGCGACGGTTTGCTGACGATGTACCAGAACCTTCTAATCGAGAAAGAGCAACGCTTAAGAAGCTTCATGTCATTGCACCAGGACGGCATGCTGGATCACAACATCATCCTATCTTCGCGATCATGGAAATTGATCATGGCCTTGCATCGCCTGAAGTACCGGATTCGCGCCTTCCTCGGTTGATCGCAAGAGTTACGCCCCGCTTTACAGCAATCGGGACGCGCGACCACTCATCCCTTCACAGACGCGTTTACACATCAGAGGTGGCAATGGAACCAGCGGGAACTTTGAGCTTCACTTGCAATGTTTGCGGAACAGGTAATTCTCTTCTCGCATCCTCTATTCAGCGAGAGACGGGAGCATGCGTTAGTTGCCGCGCAAACGTGAGGTTTCGATCCGTTGCAGCTGTGCTAACGCAGAGGCTTTTTGGAAGCACGGCAGTACTCTCCCAACTGGTACCCAATCGACGCATCACCGGCCTAGGGATGAGCGATGCGGGATGCTATGCATCC
>JANMZU010000406.1:0-1743 GCA_031383585.1 Betaproteobacteria bacterium | reverse complement strand
TTGATGACGGCGGATCGGTGTTCGCCGCACATGAGCGCTGACAGATGCAAGGTGCCTGCTGGCAAAAGCTTAAATAGCTCGCGCGCCGCTTTTCGGGTGTTGACGATGGCGAGCACGCAGTCCTCAACCGAGAGCGCCGCCGCCACGGCGGGCCATTCCATCGGTGTTTGCCAATCGTTTGGCAACTCGATGTTCACGCGCTTGAGTTGCGAGTACAAAGTATCAGGATCGTCGACGATTTCACGGACGTTTTCTAGTCCGCGTAAATTCTGATTGGCATCGAAGTAGTTTGTGCTCGATAGCGCGGGCTGCGTGGCCGTACACAACACAACGGTGACGCCATAGTGCTTCACCAGCAGATTCAGCACGTCGAGAATCGGTTGCAAAAACTCAGGCGGAAGTTGTTGCGCCTCATCAAGCACGATAACGCTGTTCACCACGTTGTGCAGCTTGCGACAGCGTGAGGTCTTAGCTGCGAACAAGGACTCGAAAAGCTGAACGTTGGTGGTGACGATCAGTGGCGCGTCCCAGTTCTCGCACGCGAGACGGCTGCGCGCAGTCTCATCGTGTTCGTTGGCATCGGCTTGGCTGTGGTGCTCAATCAATACTTCGTCGCCAAGTGACTTGAACGCTTCGCGAAATACGTTGGCAGTTTGTTCGATGATGCTCGTGTACGGGATGGCGTAGATGACACGGCGCAGCTTCAGTGTTTTGTGCGCGTTGATGTGCTCCAGTGCGAAAGCAAGACTTGCAAGTGTTTTCCCGCCACCCGTTGGCACGGTTAACGAAAAAAACCCCGGAGGAAGCGTGGCCTTGTCGCGACATTGACGAAGAATCTCTGCGCGCAAGGTGTTGACCTTTGACGGTACGGCCTTTTCGCCCACGCCAGCCATGTGTGCATTGAACGCAGGTAGTAGCGCACCGATCGGTGGAAAACCTTTTCGCGCGTCCGGCTTTCCAGCTTCGAAGTACGCCTCAGTATCGAGAAAGTCCGCATCAACTAATGCTGAAAACAGCATTCGCACCCAAAGCGAAAATCCTGCACTGCCACCGGGAATGTTGCGCAAATCGGGAGTGAAATCGCCAGCGCTAAGAATGTTTACAGCCGGATTGGCGTCAAGCGCTTCATTCAATTCGAATTGGCTGTCCTCGGACGTTAGGCGCGCATCAAGTCCAGACGTGGCTTCACTCCCGTTCCAGTCGTAAAGCCCAGCGTGATGGCTGGCAATGAGATACGCGAGCACTCGCGCTGCGAGTTTTCCGGGTTCGCCATGCGCCTCTGACAACGTCTGAATCGCCCAAAGCGCCCCAGCCGCAGAGTGTGTTTTCTCGCGACCGCCCACTTTGCCTTCGATGTGCGCATCGCTGCTGCGATCATGCAGCACATACTTCTGAAAACCGGGGCGATACTTGCCCAGGTCGTGCCACTTGCCTGCCAGTTCCGCCCATTTCTCCGATTGGAAATGCGAGGCGCTCCCGGCGGCAAGGCGAGCGACGGAGAGTAGGTGATCTTCGAGACCATGCGGTGCATTGGTGCCGTTTGAGTGAGCAATCATGAGGGCTGCTTCGTTCGCCAATTGTTCCGAGATTTACTTGAATTGATGGGTCCGCTGTGACCATATCAGCCCAGTAGCTCACACAATGAGCCACCGCAAAAAATATCCTCATAGATACCGATCCGCCGCCGCTCGCGCCGTATCTCCTACCTGTTCGCGTAGGGTCGCTGGCGCGCTGACCTCGACG
>JANMZU010000383.1:0-1956 GCA_031383585.1 Betaproteobacteria bacterium | reverse complement strand
GCCCTGTGATGCCCGCGGGTGCTGGAGTTTGGCGGCTGCCGCAGAAAACGGTCATTGCTCACGACGGGAGAAAATGCATGCGACGCCTCATTGGCAATACTTCGTTTCCACGTGAAGTGTTCGTATATCCCTGTCCACATGCGAACCCTATGTTGCGGAAACAGCGCGTACAGCAACAACCAAGGCAAAAGGAATGCGCCCGGCCAACTCAGCCATAAATATTGATAATCCATATTGAAACTTTTGATCTGTTCGTGCGAATTTGCAGGTTGTCGCTTTTGAGTGCGTCGAACGAAATCATGGCAGAAACGAACATTACGTTAGCGGCTTCAAGTCGCCCAATAACGTCGGAATCAGTTCAGAGACCGTTGGATGAATATGCATTGCGCGCTGAATGAGCGAATATGGTTTGCCGGAATACATCACGTCGATGATCGCGTGAATGGCTTCGTCTGCCTCGATGCCCAGAAGGGCTGCTCCCAGAATCTGCTTGCTATTGGCATCGACCAAAATACTCATCATGCCCTGGGTCTCGCCGCGCTCGCGAGCCCGCCCCACACGTGCCATCTGCATTCTCCCGACCAGCGCTTTTCGACCGCTCGCGCGAACTTCGCGCTCCGTCATACCCACGCGCGCCAGCGGCGGATCGATAAACAGGGCATAGGCGGGAATGCGATCGCTGACACGTCGCGGATCATTGTCGAGCAGGTTCGCGGCAACGATTTCAAAGTCGTTATAAGACGTATGGGTAAATGCGCCGCGTCCATTGACATCACCCATCGCCCATATGCCCGGCACATTGGTGCGCAGCTGATCATCGACAGTAATGTAACCACGTGCATCAGCGATCACGCCGGCTTTGTCGAGCCCAAGGTCTTCGGTATTTGGCAATCGTCCCACGGCAAGAAGAAGGTGCGAACCGGATATTTCACTTGTTCCCTCAAGATCAGTGAGGCATAGCGCCACGCCATCGCCATTTCTGGCAACCGAGAGACCGTTGGCATTGAGCCGCACCACAATGCCTTCGGCTTCTAGAATTGCCTGAATTGCAGTTGACACCACTTCATCTTCACGCGACACCAGTCGCGGACCGGTCTCGATGACCGTAACGCGACTGCCGAAACGGCGATAGGCCTGCGCGAATTCAAGGCCGATATAGCTACCACCGATGATGATCAGATGCTCTGGCAGGAAATGCACATCCATCATGCTCGAATTGGTGAGGTAATTGATTTCGCTGAGCCCGGGAATGTCGGGTACCGATGCGCGTCCGCCAACGTTGATAAATATCTCTCGGCTTTCGAGTATGCAATCATTAACGCGGACGGTATTGGCGCTTTCAAGACGGCCGTGCCCTTCGATCACCGTGAGGTTTGGTGTGCTTTTCAGCCAGTTAGTCACGCCGTCAGTCGATTGCTTGACCACAGCATCTTTGCGCGCTTTGACTTTAGCCATATCGACACGAAATCCACCGTCGATCATGACCCCGAATTCCTCACTTCGCCTCGCCATATGCGCAACGCGCGCACTGGCGATCAATGTCTTGGTTGGTATGCAGCCAACATTGACACAAGTGCCGCCAAACAGTTTGCGTTCGAGGATCGCCGTCTTTCGGCCTGATGCAGCGAGTCGCACTGCCAGCGAAGGACCTGCCTGGCCGGTACCAATGACGATCGAATCAAATTCCTGTGGTGATCTTGCCATGTCGGTTTTCTCGTTTTGTTGGGGTGCTGATAGGTTGGCAATGGAGCTGACTACGCAGATATCGCTGAAGGCATTGAGTGCGCGCTACGCGGTCAGGTAGGGTGGGCACGCTGCGCTTTGTGCATCATCCTAGAATCCTTAGTTGGACGGACGTGAGTGTGCGCTTTGGCGGCTTTCTGGCAAGGCGCGACGACGACGCAGGCTACACCCTGATAGGAGGAGCAACGCCGCCAGGGAGCCGTCAAAGCGCGC
>JANMZU010000378.1:0-2111 GCA_031383585.1 Betaproteobacteria bacterium | reverse complement strand
CATCAAATGGGTTAATCCGTTTCCTGCCGGTGGTGGTACTGACGTTTTCGCACGCCCAATGGCGGCGAAAGTCGGCACCGCGCTCGGCCAGTCTGTCTACATTGAAAACCTCGGCGGCGCCGCCGGCACACTTGGTGCGGGCGTAGCGGCAAAAGCCGTGCCCGACGGTTATACGTTCTTTGTCGGCGCCATCCACCACACGATCGCCGAGTCGCTTTACTTCAAGCGCGGCTACAAACTCGAAGAAGATTTTGTGCCGATCACCGTTCTCGCATTTGTGCCCAATGTGCTCGTCGTGCATCCGAAGCTGGGAATCAAAACGGTTGAAGAATTCGTGAAATACGCCAAAGCCAACCCTGGCAAACTGAACTTTGGCTCAGCCGGCAGCGGCGCGTCTCACCATATGGCAGCCGAGCTGTTCAAGCGGCTGGCTGGTATTGATATGGTCCATGTACCGTACAAGGGCGTTGGGCCAATGATGCAGGATCTGCTGGGCGGCCAAGTCGATTTGTGTTTCGACTCCTTAAGCTCATCATCGCCTCAGATCAAGGCCGGGAAACTGATCCCATTGGCCGTCACCAGCCCGACCCGCTCACCAGCATTCCCCGATCTGCCGACGATGGCGGAGGCTGGCTACAAAGGCTTCGAAGTCACCACTTGGTATGCGTTGTGGGGCATCAAAGGCACGCCACAGCCTATCATCGACAAGATGTATGCCGAAACAGTAAAGGCATTAAACGAACCGGAAATCAAGAAAATCTGGGAATCTCAAGGCGCCACAGTGGGCGGCATGCCGCCGAAAGAATTCGCGGCGTTTATCGGCTCCGAGATCGCCAAGTGGGGCAAAGTCGTAAAAGAGGCGAATATCAAGATCGACAACTAGAAAAAAATGAAACTCTAATGATGGCGCGGCGTTTCAGGCATTTGTGCTTGGAAAAGCCCGCGCCATATAGAGTTTCTAAAAAAACGGTTGTGTCATGATATTTACACCATGGCATTGCACGGGTAGTTCGGCAGCCGACTTTTCCTACTAGTCTTGCTTAAACAAATGATAGTACTGCCGGGAAACCGGCAGTACGTCTTTGTGCCCCTTCAAATGCAGGACGAGCTTCTCAGGCGCCTCCCGAACGGCGCGATCAACTGCGTGGGCGTTAACGATTACCCCGCGATGCACCTGCCAGAAAACCTCATCGTCCAGTCCGTCAATGAGCTCCTTGAGTGGTGAGCGCATCAACGCTTCATTGTCTTTCATAACGATGCGTGTGTACTTGGTGTCGGACTGAAAAAACAGCACATCCTCGACGTTGATCAGACGGGTTTGATTGCCTAGCGAGGCGCGCAACCATTTCAGCTTGGGCGGCTTGTCAGTAGCGGGTTTATTGCCCTGATTAAGCAATTGCTCAAGCAGACCAGTCAGATCGGCAGGCTTTGCCGTCAGCCGCTTCTTTAGCCGCGACACCGCCGCACCAAGCCGCTCAAGCTCGACCGGCTTTAGCAGGTAATCGACGGCGCCATTCTGGAATGCCTGGACCGCGTATTCGTCATATGCGGTAATGAATACGATATGCGCTGCATCGCCGATTTCGGCTGCCACTTCCAATCCAGTCTTGCCGGGCATGCGAATATCAAGAAACGCGATGTCGGGCCGATGCGTATTCCACATCTTGAGCGCTTCAATGCCGTTTTTGGCAACGCACGTCACATCTAACTCGGGCCATGCATTTTTCAACGCAGAAAGCAGGCGCTCGCGCATCAAAGGTTCGTCTTCAGCGATCATCGCGGTTGTCATATCTCACTCCGTTTCAGATTTTTTCATGCGCAACTATTTGCGTTTTTTTCATGTTCGCGTGCAACGGCAAATCAATGACCGCTATGAATCCGTGTGGCACGTTTTCAGTGACGATCAATCGCGCATGACTTGCATAAAGTGCTCGCAAACGCTGGCGAATATTGTCCAGTCCGAAACCGCCGCCGGCCGTTGACGGCCCGTGGCCAATACCCAATCCGGTATCGCTCACGGTCAAACACAAACGCTCCTGTTCAAGCCGCGCTTTTACGATAATTTTTCCACCTTCCGGGTGTGGCTCCAGACCGTGCTTGATCGCGTTCTC
>JANMZU010000366.1:0-8903 GCA_031383585.1 Betaproteobacteria bacterium | reverse complement strand
TGCGTAATCTGCGCAAACGCCATCGCTTCCGGTGTCATCTCGACTTCCTTCGCAACCTCACCTTTCTTGCCCTGCGAGGCTGTCGAATCCGGGAACATACGGAATGCGGCATTGAGGATGATTTTGGTGAGCTTCGGCGAGACTGCATGCAATACCGCCCCGGCAATGCCTAAACGCGTCGCGATACGCACCGGCTTGTAGACAATCGCTTCCACAACCAAATCGGCCGCTTGCTCTGGCGACAGAGTGGGAACGCTGTTGTACATCTTGGTCGGCGCAATCATGGGCGTGCGCACGAGCGGCATGTTGATGGTGGTGAAATGGATATGGTTGTCGACAAACTCCGAGGCCGCACAGCCCGTAAAGGCGTCAAGCGCAGACTTCGATGCAACGTATGCCGAAAAGCGCGGTGATTGCGTGAGTACGCCGATCGAAGAAATATTGATGATGTGCCCGAAATCCTGCTTCATCATGATCGGCAAAAAGCCCATGATGAGACGCAGCGAGCCGAAATAATTGAGTTGCATCGTCCGCTCGAAATCGTGAAAACGATCAAAGCTGTTGGCGATTCCTCGACGGATCGAACGGCCGGCATTGTTGACCAGGTAATGGCAAGCGCCGTAGTCCTTCAATACACTGACAACCAATTTGTCGCAGCTCGCCAGATCGGCCAGATCACAGGGATAAAACTTGGCGTGACCGCCCATCTCCTTGATCTTGGTGAGCGTCACTTGGGCCTTTTCAGGGTCGCGGGCAACAATCACAACTTTGGCGCCTGCTTCGGCAAGTTTGAGTGCCGTTGCCTCGCCAATACCCGAGGTGCCACCTGTAACCACCACCACTTTGCCCTTGATCTTGCCTTCAAGCGTGCGATCAATGAAGAGATCAGGATCGAGGTGCCGTTCCCAGTAATCCCACAGGCGCCATGCGTAGGATTCCAACTTCGGTACGCTGATGCCCGAACCCTTCAGTGCTTTGACGGTATCGCGATTATCGAATTTTGTCGGGTAGCTGATGAAGCTGAACACGTCTTTTGGAATTCCCAAGTCTGACAGTATCTGGTTACGGGCGCGACGAACGGGCGCAACCGACATCAGGCCGTCAAGCACGTAGCTCGGGATGAAGCTCAACATTTTGGCATTCACGCGCATCGTCATCTGCGGCGCATGAGCGGCTTTGCAAAACAGATTCAATATCTCGCCGATTCGCATTGGTTCGGGATCTGTCAGATGGAAGCACTCGCCATCCAGCCCTTTCTTGTGGGCGATGTGGTCCATCGCATCAACCACATAGTCGACGGGAATGACGTTGAGCTTGCCACCTTCGATGCCGATGGTTGGCATCCATTGCGGCAGCGTGTCGCGCATTTTTTGAATGAGCTTGAAGAAATAATACGGGCCATCGATCTTGTCGATCTCACCTGTTTGTGAGTGCCCCACAACCATCCCCGGCCGATAGATGCGCCATGGGACTTTGCATTCATTGCGGACGATACCTTCGGAGTCGTGCTTGGTACGGAAGTAGGGATGATCGAGTTCTTCGGCTTCTTCGAACATGTCCTCACGGAAGGTGCCATCGTAGAGGCCCGCTGCTGCGATTGAACTGGTGTGCTGAAAGCAGCCCGCTTTAATCGCTTCGGCAAATTCGACCGCGTTACGCGTGCCGTCGATGTTAGCCGTCTGTTGGCTCGCCGCGTCTGCGGAAAGGTCGTAAATCGCCGCCAGGTGAAAAAGGTGCTTGACCTTGCCCTTGAGCTTCGTCATGTCCGCAGCCGCCACGCCCAGTTTCGGTTTGCCGAGATCGCCAACAATTGGGACTACCCGCTTTTGCGATGCTGGCAGCCCCCACCACGGGTATAGCGCCTCGAGTTTTTTGATGGAATTTTTCCGCACCAGCACATAGATAGTGCCTTCGCGTTTCAGCAGATTTTTAACCAGAAATTTGCCGATAAAGCCGGTAGCGCCAGTGACAAAGTAAGTCATGGTGGTGTTCCTCCAAAGGAATGATTTGCGATTGTTTTTATGGCGGGCTGGCTGCCCACAATTTGCCCTTGGTGAAATCATACACTGCGGGCACGGGGGCGGTTAAGCGCTATCACCAACTTTTCTGACGCGGCGGTCATATGCTGCACCGCGGCATGGAAATCGCTGTTTTCTTCCAACGCCTTTAGTGTGAATCCTCTAATCACTATGCCTAAACTGCATTCATCACCAGAACATCCTTTCACCGCCCACCAACACAGGAGCTAACACCATGGCCACCAAACGAATCATCAAAACCACCGTTACGCCGACAAAAGCGCGCGCAAAAACTGCGGCTCGCACCATCAACAAAGCTACCCACACAACCAAGAACGCAGTGTTGGTCAACGCTAACCCGGTAAAGAAGGCTGTCCTCGCCGGTTTGGGCGCAGCCGACCGCATGCAGAAGCGTGTACAGAGCCAGAGCAGCAAAATCTATGGCGGCATGGTCGATGTCATCTCGCGTGAATCCGGACGCCTGAGCGGCTTCGGTAGCGATACTGCCAAAGCGCTTGCGAAAAAGGCGAACCTGTTCGTTCGCGAAGGCAAGAAAATCCAGTCCAATGCGCAGGCGGTCGCTGAAGCCAAGGCAATGGAAGTCACCAAGGAGATCAAAGCGCTTGCCGCGAAATCCGAAAAAGCGTTCAAGAAGAACGTCAGCGGCACGGTAAACACGACGATGGCCAACGCCAAAGACGGTATCGTCAAGCTCGAACATGTTTTTGAAGCGCGTGTTGCCAGGACACTGAACACATTCGGTATTCCATCGAGCCAAAACGTGCGTGAACTGCAGGCCCGCATGGCCGACTTGCAAAAAGCACTGGTACAGCTGAACAAGCGCGGCGTTCGCGCATAACAACCGATTCTTTTTAGGTCCGACAGGCTGCCAGGTATGCCCCGGCGTAGTGTTGGGATAGAATCGAGAAAAGTAAAAAGGAGATGGGGAATGTCAGCTGATGTTCCCCATTTTTCATCGCGAAAAGACGTGATATTTCGGAGAGAGCGTGCGTAAATCTGGCGAAAAACATCTCAGCGGCTCGGTCGTGTTTCCGCGTCCCACGCACATGCCCGCGAGCGCAGTAGGCGCTAAGGGGGCAAATGCCAAATCCAAAGCTCCACAAGCCGCGAAGAAGAAAATCGGGCTCGCACTCGCTGGCGGCGGCCCGCTAGGCGCCATGTACGAGATCGGCGTATTGATGGCGCTGGACGAAGCGCTCGAAGGATTGGACCTCAATGACATCGATGTTTACGTCGGCGTTTCCGCAGGCAGCTTCATCACCGCCGGGCTAGCCAATCAACTCACGCCCGCTGAAATTTATCGTCTCTTTATCGAAAACAAAGCTACCGACAAGAGGACCGGCGCGCTCAAGCCCGAAGTGTTTTTGCGCCCGGCGACGCGCGAGTACTGGCGCAGTGCAAAGATGGTCCCGCGCCTTGTGGCGAAAGCGGTCTGGGATTACGTTTCGAGACCGTTATCTGGGAGTCTGATGGGTAGTTTTGGCATTCTCGGCAAGGCGCTGCCGACCGGGATTTTTGATAACCACGCCATTCGCGAATTCTTGCGGAAAGTTTTCAATGAGCCGGGCCGGACCGACGATTTTCGCAAGTTAAAGCATCAATTATTTTCGGTGGCCACCGATCTCGACACCGGCGAGTCGGTGCGCTTCGGCGGGCCGGGGTTCGATCATGTGCCAATCTCCAAAGCCGTACAGGCCAGTGCGGCATTGCCCGGCCTATTTCCGCCCGTACGGATCGGTGGCCGCTATTACGTCGATGGCGCATTGAAGAAGACACTTAATGCCTCCGTAGCGCTTGAAGCCGGGGCACAACTGGTGCTGTGCGTGAACCCATTGGTTCCGTTCGACGCTAATCTTGCCAAAAGTCGTGCCGGGGCGAACCAGCAAGCCCATATGAAGAAGCTCGTCGAGGGTGGCTTGCCGGCGGTGCTCGCGCAAACCTATCGCGCGATCATTCACTCAAGAATGCACGTAAGCCTCGCCAATTACGTCACGCAATATAAAAACGCCGACGTGGTGCTGTTTGAGCCGCGTAGCGACGATGCTGAAATGTTCTTCACAAATATTTTCAGCTACGCCACCCGCAGACGTGTATGCGAACACGCCTATCAGCGTACGCGGGAGGATTTGTTGAAGCGCCATTTCGAGCTTGAGCCGATCCTGGAAAAATATGGCATCACCATGAACCTGGACGTACTGCGGGACGAAAAACGCACTCTCGATCACGGTCTGTTCAAACGCAGCCGCAAGCTGCGGCGCGAAGAGCGGTTGCAGAGCGCGACACTTGATTTGTCGGATGCAATTTTGGATCTGGAGCGTTGGGCTGGTCGTGAGAATGCCAAGGCGCGTGCGGCTTAGCAACAGTGAAGAATCTGCTGTAGATCGCCAATTGGCGGGGATCGTAGACGTAAAAGCGCTGTTAAGCCGCGTCAGTATTTGAGGTTGCTCTTCAAGCCATGCCAGTTCGTAGCCAGCTTCATCGTAAGTGAAGTCCGCTTATTTTTTTCGGCGAACAACAGTTGGCTCTCTACGTTTCGACATGACACGCGTAGCAGTAAGTTGCTACCTCGCCTTTGGCAACTTATAAGTAAACTTGACGCCATCGAGCGCTATTATCTTGCGCGCGACCAGCGCATCCCTCACCGCTTCGGCCTCTTTGGCGGAGCGATCTTTGCCGATGCGGGCATGAATGGTGCTGATCAGCGTCTTCATGCGAACCGGACGGGATTCGCCGCGCGCGATCAGCTCTTCGACTACAACTTCAATCCAGCTCTCCATTGGATCATCCAGTTCCATGCCCGGCATGGTCGGCTTGAGTTTGCCCTTTGCGGGCGGTGGCGCGGGCGGCGCGCGGAAGCAAGGCATTTCTTCAATCGATTCGGAACGCGCGGCGAATACTTTGCAGCCTTTGATGTGCTCGATTAGTGGGTCGAATGTCTTGTCGCCGGAAATGATATGGAAGAAGCCATCCTTGTCCGAGGCTGCCAGCTCGCCGATGTAGTACGCGACATGAAAATCCAGCACGTTCTTGCCAGCCGACTCAACTTTCACGTAGGCCGCGCGATCTCCCAGCGTCTGCATCTCCATCGCCAGCGCGGTCTCGACCTTGGTATTGCTCCTGCCAAGGAACAGGTAAACGCGAAACTGTGCACCCGCCAGCAATGCAATCGACTTGATCGGACGATTTTCAAAATCGATCAACACGTAATTCGTCTTCATAGCAGTCATCTTTGTCATTTAGCCGCACGCTCCTGATTCAGTTTCAACATTCGACGCAATATCTTGCAAGTCGCGCGAAGCGCTCAGCGAAGACGTAATTGCAACCCCGCCATCCGTAACGGCAACGCTTTTTCATCTTGCGATAAATTCGGTCAGCTTCGGGTCGCGGTGGAATAGTACGATAGTCGGTGCGAGACGGCAGAAATTTGAGATTCTTGAAGCGCAGGCCGTAGTAATATTCTCCAATGCCGACGCAGTCCCCACCGCCTCCATCCCGCTCCGCACGCACCCGTGAGCGCATTCTCAAGGTAAGCCTTGAGCTGTTTAACCATCAGGGTGAAGCCAACGTGACCACCGGTCACATTGCCGATGAGCTCAACATCAGCCCAGGTAACCTTTACTACCACTTCCGCAACAAGGACGAGATCATCCATCACCTGTTCGCGGAATTTGAAAAGGCGATGGACCTCTCGCCCAGCGAGGTGTCTGATGCGGCTGGCGCCATGGAGGACATGTGGCTTTACCTGCACCTGATGTTCGAGCGTATCTGGGCGTATCGCTTTCTGTATCGCAATCTCGATGATCTGCTTAGCCGCGACAGCAAGCTCAAATCGCATTTCAATATCATCATTGGCCACAAACGCGAGGCAATGATTACGCTTTGTCGCACATTGGTGGATGAGAAGGCGTTAAAGGCAAACGATGCAGAAATTCGTGCGTTGGCGGAGAACGTCTTGGTGGTGGCGACTTACTGGCTGAATTATGAACACCTGCGCGCGCGGGTAACGAACAAACACGCCGCTGAGCCTGACCCGGGGCAGCATCTGTCGCGCGGTGTGTATCAGGTTATGTCGCTGGTGTCGCCGTTCCTTCTTGGCGCAGCGAAGCAACACTTGCAACATCTGATGGGAAAATACGTCGAATAAATCATAAGAAACCGAGGAGAACGAGATGGCGAAATGGCACAAATTTCCGCACGACCAGAAGTCGATCACTTACGCCGGAGACGCGCTGAAGAAAAACTGGGATGCCTTGCACAAGGGCGACAACGAGCCCTTCCCGAAAGAGGCGGGCATGCAGGACGCCTGGCGACAATTCCATGCCGGCAATTTTGCCGCAGCGGTTGAATCTGCCGAAAAGATGGGCGGCGGCACGGTCGCGACCAAGGCGACGTCCATTTACGCGACACATCTTGAATCCAAAGACGCGATAAAGGTAAAGCACTTTCAAGATGCGATGGAAATGGCGGCCGCCTTGATGAAAGCGGAGCCGAAGAATCCAAATGCGCATTACCAGTATGCCTATGCCGCCGGACGCTATAGCCAGAGTATTTCTATCATAAAAGCGCTGAAAGAAGGCTACGGCGGCAAGATCAAGACCGCGCTGGAGACCGCGCTGAAGCTCGATGCCAAGCACGCTGACGCACACATCGCCATGGGCGCCTATCACGCCGAGATCATCGACAAGGTCGGTGCGCTGGTCGGCAAGCTCACTTACGGCGCGAACAAGGATGCGGCTGTCGAACACTTCGAGAAGGCCATCAAACTCAACCCTACTTCGCCTATCGCACACATCGAGTACGCCAATGGTCTGCTGATGCTGTTCGGCGACAAGGAAGAAGACAAGGCCGTGAAGCTCTACGAGAAAGCCGGAAAGATGAAAGCCAAGGACGCGATGGACATCCTCGATATCGCGATGGCCAACAACGAACTGGAAGACTGATTGGCAATGAACGAACTGACTCTGGAAACCATCCGGGCGGCACACGCCCGCATCAAGCCGCACATCCACCGCACGCTGGTGCTGTCGAGCAGCATTCTTAACAAAAAGCTCGGCGCCGAGATTTTTTTCAAGTGCGAAAACATGCAGAAAGTTGGTGCGTTCAAAGCGCGCGGCGCGTGCAACGCCGTAATGTCACTTAACGCTGACCAGATGGAACGCGGCGTTGTCACGCATTCATCCGGCAATCATGGCGCAGCGTTGGCGTGGGCTGCAGGACTGCGCGGTATCAAGGCCACCATTGTGGTGCCGACCAATGCGCCGCGGCCAAAGAAATTTGCCATCGAAGCCTATGGCGCGACCATCGTCTATTGCGAACCCAACGTCGTCGCGCGCGAGGCGGCCGTGGATAAGCTCATTGTCGAGCAGAATCTTGAACTCGTTCACCCCTTCAACGACTACCGCGTAATGAACGGGCAGGGTACCGCTGTGCTGGAATTGCTGGAGGAAGTGCCGGACCTCGATATCATCATGTCGCCACTCGGCGGCGGCGGTTTGCTCTCGGGAACCGCAGTCGCAGCCAAAGGCATCAAGCCCGGCATTAAAGTGGTCGGCGGCGAGCCAGCTGGTGCGGATGACGGTTTTCGTTCGTTCTACGGCGGCACGCGCATTACCGATGCCGTGCCCAACACCATCTGCGATGGCCTGCGTACCGGATTGGGCGACAAGACATTCCCGATGATCCGGGGAAACGTCGACGGTATCGCATTGGCCTCGGAAGAAAACATCATAAAAGCCATGCGCATGACCTGGGAATTGTTGAAGATCATCTGCGAGACCTCGTGCTGTCCGCCGCTGGGGTCGATTCTCGAAGGCAATCTTGACGCGTTCGGCTACAAGGGTAAACGCGTCGGTATCATCCTCACTGGCGGCAACGTTGATCTGGACAAACTCCCATGGCAATCCTGAAAAAAATTCTTGCTGACGACGTTGTGGGCGGTGTGCCCCCGGCCGGACACTATTCGCCAGCGGTGATTCATAACGGTACCGTGTACCTTTCCGGCCAGCTCGCGCGCGCTCCAGGCAGGGCGGCAGACTTTGCTCCCGAAGGCATTGCTGCGCAAACTACGCAATGCCTGATGAACGCCGAAGCCATCCTGCGAGCAGCCGGCTCGGGCCGCAATCACGTCATCCGCGCCACGCTCTACATTTCTGATATCGCGGACTGGGGTTCGGTCAATGGTGCGTTTATCGAGTTCTTTGGTGAGCACAAACCGGCGCGTTCGATCATTCCGGTGAATAAATTCAAGAGTGGATTTTTGATTGAGATTGATATTGTGGCGGCGGTGGCGGAGTGAGGTGCTGAAGCAGATTTTTCTGGAACAACCGGAAACCCCAGTGCAGGTGCGGTGTTTCAGGCCGAATTTGCGCGAAGCGGTTGTGAGCAACTTTGAATTCAGGAGATCAGACAAACTCCTTATTCGCGTCGATGAGGCGATGAGTTGGGAATGTGTAAGAAACCTAAAGCTCATTCGCGATGCATTCCTCTTGGTGCATAACATTGCGAGGCAATCTGCACCTGATGAAATCAAGGAGTTAGTAGAAATGGTGAGAGAGAGCATGGCGGAAGTTCTTTTGGCAATCGCGGAGGGCGAAAGACTTTGAGCAATCCACTTCCACGCCTCCGGCCGTCGCCAACCTGCGCCTTTGAGCTTCACGCTAGGCTGTCGAACCGGCAATCTCATCCGACTCAACCACCGTCACCCCCAACGCACCGCCGATAGCCGCCAACATCATCGCCCGCGCGACTGCCTTCGCCTCGACCGGCCGCACCTTTCTCGCCGGACCAATCATCAGCGGCGCGAATGCTGAAAACACCGCGATACCCAGTCGCTCAGCGACGCGAGCTTCGCCACGTTCGCCGAGC
>JANMZU010000356.1:0-2821 GCA_031383585.1 Betaproteobacteria bacterium | reverse complement strand
GGGGGAGCGCTGGCGGTCGCGGTAATTGGGATAGGCGGCTGTTTCGTGATCGAAATCAACCGGAAAAGTCCGATGCTCGACCTGCGTTGGTTATCAAGTCGCGCGCTTGTTTCGCTTGCCCTTGTCGCGGCCACGGTTCGTATTTTAGTGGCCGAACAAGGGTTCGGTGCTAGCGGGCTCTTTTCCGCACTCGGCTACGCTAATACGCAGCTATCGACATATTACTATATTCTGGCGGGCGCGACATTTGCGGGCATGATAATGTCTGTGATCCGCCTTAATCCAAAGGATTTAACGCGCCCGGTACTTTTTGCCATTCTGGTCATTATGATTGCGGCGTTCGCCGACACAAAGACCGGGGTAATGACGCGCCCGCAGGATCTTTTCTGGACTCAATCGGCCATCGCTTTTGCTGCGGTCTTTGCGATGGGGCCAGTCATGATGCAGGGAATGGTGCGCGCGCTTGCCGCAGGTCCATCTTACGTCGTTAGTTTTATCGCCATGTTTTCGCTGTCACAATCATTGGGCGGATTGGCCGGCATTTCGGCTCTATCCGCATTCTATACGATACGGGTGAAAACGCACTTTATCGATGCCGGCGGCACACTTACGCTTACTAACCCCCAACTCGTCGATGCACTTGGAGCGACAGTACGTAATGCTGGTTCAGTCCAAGTAGATTCGGCATTGAGCCAACAGGCGGCGGCTGCCACCATTTCCCAAATTGCCGGCAAGGAAGCTGCGGTTCTGGCATTTAATGACGTGTTTTTCCTGATCGGGACACTTGCCGCGATTTTATTCATGATCGTCTTCGTCCCGTGGATTGTAAATCGCCGCCACCGTCGCAACCCACTCGGCAAAGAGTTGGTCATGCTCGAAAATATGCTCGCAAGGACTAAGAAATGACTGATGCTGCGTCTGAACCCGATTCGCTTCCGGGCAACCAGAAGTTTGACGAACAAGTCGCGGATTCATCACCGACAGGATGGTCACCAAACCGTTCCAGGCGCAACATTATCATTGGGTCCGCCCTGATTTTGGTCGGCGTCGCGATCGCCCTATTTGCGTGGGGATTGCCGCCTTTTAACAGCGGGAGTGTAACCACCAATAACGCGTATGTGCGCGGCCGGACTATCGTGGTCAGCCCTCAGGTCGGCGGGTATTTGGTCGACGTGCCGGTCGTTGATTTTCAGCAAGTCCGCAAAGGTGATCTGCTCGCAAGAATAGACGACAGGCCGTTTCGCGAAAAGCTGCTGCAAGGCGAGGCCACGACTGCGGCGCAGAATGCGAATTTGGCAAATAGCCAACAAAGCCTTCGGTCGGCACAAGCGCAGCGAGACCTTCAAGACGCCTCTGTCGCAAGTGCACAAGCTGCACTTCAAAAGGCACAGGCCGATATGAATAGAATTACCGAATTGGTGGGAGAGGGGTCAGTATCACTCCGCGAGCGCGACCAAGCGCGCGCGGTGCTCCAACAGGCGCAGGCCGGAGTGCGGCAAGCGCAAGCACAGCGGGCCATCGCAAATGAACAAATCCGGTCTGTCCAAGTCGGCCGCGGTGCACTTGAAGCACAAGTTAAGGGCGCAAACGCCACCAAGGGTCTGGCGCTATTCGAATTGTCACGAACCGAGGTTCGCGCACCACGCGATGGCCAACTAAGCGAAGTTGCTGCACGCGAAGGCCAACTGGTGAACGCAGGCACCCAACTCATGTTCATCGTCCCGGACGAACTATGGGTCATTGCAAACTTCAAAGAAGCGCAGACATCTCAGATGAAAATAGGTCAGCGCGCAACGTTGGAAATCGACGCGCTCGGCGGGGCGAAACTCGAAGGTAAGGTGCAGAGCATTGCACCAGCCGCAGGTAGCGAGTTCAGCGTCATCAAGCCGGATACTGGTGCAGGTAACTTTGTGAAAGTGCCGCAGCGTATTGCAGTTCGCATCATTTTCAACCGCGGTCAGAAGCTCGCCCGGCGGCTTGGACCCGGCATGTCGGTTGTAGCAACAGTGCACGCCGGAGAGTGAAAGTGGTGAACAGGCATTTGCTCACTGTTGTCGCGCTTCCACTCGTTTTAGCGGCCTGTGCTCCCTCACTTCAGTCAATACCGCAAGGTGCGAGTGTGTCTGCGCCGTTGGAATGGCGAACACATATATCCAACGCTGGCCGCATGGAGGAGCGTTGGTGGCTCAGCTTTGGGGATACAATGCTTGCACAGCTTGTCCAAGAATCGCGAACGCACAATCCGGATATTAACCTTGCGGCCGCGCGGGTTGCAGAAGCCCGGGCTACCGAACAAGTTTCACGTTCCCTGCTGCTGCCATCAATAGGCGTTGGGGTAGATGCAGCCGCGCGTCGCGAAGTATCGCCCTTTGGCCGCGCTCAGGAGTCGCTCGCGGTGTTGCCAGCCTTTCGAGCATCCTATGAAGTCGATGTGTTCGGCAAAAACAGAGCCAGGATTGACGCAGCCGAGGCAAACCTTGCTGCTTCCAAGGCAGCGGAGGAGTCTGTGCGCTTGTCGGTGACCGCCGCTTCAGCGAGTGGTTATGTCACGTTGCTTGCACTTGATGCGCGTTTGGCCGTGTTAAAACAGACGTTGCGGTCGCGCGCGGAGGCACTGAAATTTGCACGAGACCGAGCCGAAGTCGGTTATACCTCGCAACTTGAGTTGCGTCAGGCGCAGGCCGAATATGAAGCAACGGCACAGCAAATTCCGCAAGTCGAGACGCAAATCGCGCGCCAGGAAAATGCTGTTTCGGTTCTCACTGGAATTTTGCCTGCGGCAATCACGCGGGGTGGTGACCTGCCGGGGCTGGCACAGCCC
>JANMZU010000322.1:0-3783 GCA_031383585.1 Betaproteobacteria bacterium | reverse complement strand
CCCCGCTCGGATTCTTTTTGGGCGTGGTGACCGCCCCATTTCTATTCAGCCAGATGATGCCTGCCCCGCTCGATACCTTGTCGATGGACTCAGCGCTGCCATACTGGCTTGCTCCTGTATTTGCGGCTTTCACGATGTGGCGGATCGTCAGTATCGCTAGGACATCGCTTGCTGCCGACTGGCGGCGCACATGGGCTCCGCACGAAGCGACCATCGTGATTGGCGTCGCCTTTGTTATCATGCTCGTTACCGTCGGCGCTTGGGGTTATATGGATTTGCTGATCCATCTTGCGCATGGGATGGCGGATAATCTGCTGTGGCAGGGGCTGCTGTTCGTCGCGCTACTGCTGGGCTCGGTCGCGGGTGGCTGGGCCGGCGGAAGTCTGGCCTGGCATCGGCAAAGCACGGTTACCCTTGCGCGGTGTGTCGTAGGCGGCATGTTGATGGGCTGGGGCAGCTTGCTCGTTCCGGGCAGCAATGACGGACTGATCCTTGTAGGAATGCCGCTGCTTTGGCCTTATGCTTGGGCCTCAATCTTTATCATGTGCGCGGTCATTTGGGCTGCGTTCAAGATCGAGCAGAAATTTGCGTAAGGGCAGGATTTGACACAGCGCCCGTTCGGCCGGACCAAAGCTTTCGCAACACTCGCGATCGCCATGCTGCGGATACCATTCTGATGACAGCCTCAACCAGACAGCGTCGCCACCATGAACAAGCGTTTTTCGCCAGCCTGTCAAGAGGCTTCGGCATCAGCAGTTCGCAACATGGGGCGCCGTCGACAGCGCCCGGGACGCTGTTCGTCATGAACCATATCAGCTGGGCCGATATCCCGGTGATAATGGCAATCCTCGACGCCGACTTTGTTGCGAAGGCCGATATGCTGGAATGGCCGGTAATGGGTGCATTGGCCCGGCGGTTCGACCCGGTCTTTGTCGCCCGGACCGAAAAGTACCGCAGCCATACGCAGGCCGATGCGATCCGCACACGACTGCATTCAGGACGCTCGGTAATATTATGCCCCGAAGGCACGACCTCGGACGGCACGGGCATCTTGCCGTTCCGCACCAGCCTGTTTGCCGCAGCCGATGCCGCAGCGGCGGTCCAGCCGATAATACTTCGCTATTTCGAGTCGGATAGCGCGGCGTTATCCCCCGACCGCCAGCGCGCGGTGGCATGGATTGGCGATGATGATCTCCTGTCCGGTGCGGCACGCTTTGCAACGTCAGAAACCTTGGCGCGTGTCGATTTTCTGCCCCCGGTCGCCGCGATGGGGGGCCGAAAAGTGTTCGCGGAAAATATCCGCCAACAGATGCTCGCGGCCTATGCCGCCGCGCCAAACCGCCCAATATAGCGTCCTGAAATTTCGGCGACTGGCATGACGATGAAGATGTCCACCGTGTTGAACTGGTAATCGATGACCGCGCCGTCACCGATTTGCGCGCCGACGCGAAGATAGGCCTTTATCAGCGGCGGCAACTTGCGCATCGCCTGACGCGGATCATAGCTGCCCAGCGGTAACCGCGCCATTTCGACATAGCGCGCTTCAAGTGCGCGTGCCCGCAACAACGGCGGAGCGAGATGATTATGCCAAAGATAAGATAGAGTGTCGGCATGCGCTTCCGGATCGACACCGTGAAAGCTCGCGCATCCGAACAAGGTCGAAATCTGATATTGGCGCAGATAAGAGGCAATGCCGCGCCACAAAAGCTGGATCGTACCAGCGTCGCGATATTCGGCGGCAACGCACGATCGTCCCAACTCCAACCGCTCGCCCGGGCTTCGCGATAGCGGCGTAAGGTCATACTCGCCCGCGCTATAAAAACCTGCGCGTGTGTCGGCAATGCTTTGGCGCAGCAGCCGGTAAGTGCCGATCACTTTTGGAGTTCCAGACGCGCTGTCCTCGACCAGGAGATGGTCGCAGACTGGATCATAAGGATCACGGTCCAGCGAGATGCCCTCCAATGGCGTCGCGCCTCTCTCCCGGTAGAAGACCTCCCAGCGCAACCTCTGCGCAGCCTCGATATCGGCAGCGGAGGAAGCAAGCCGGACCGAGAGCCTGCGCGGTTTGGGAAATATGGACGCGATGCTCCGCATGGCCGCACCTTTCTGATCTATCCGGAATCTTTGCAGGCGAATTGAGTAATCCTCATGACGCAAATGGTCTGGCACCCCGCACGGGGTATGCGAGGTGCCAGTGGCGCCCGGCGTCGGGGGGAATCGCCGGTCACGCGCGTTGATGCTTATTTGCTGTCGTTGTGCACATCGGATGAATATAGAACGGCAACCGTCTTGCCGGTATTTTTCCACCAATGCGAAATGCCGCCAGCTTCATTCGCGACATCGCCAGCTTTGTGGACGATTGGAACGAGGCAGCTTGAGCTATATTCGGTAACGGTGCCGCTCGCGGTCATGATGAGCGCGGGGCGATCGACGTGGCTGTGCATTGGTACGATACCGCCGGGCTGAAGCACAAGCTTGCGGAGTCGCAGGGACCGGCCTTGGACGTTGATTTCGGGTCCAAGGTCAACCGTGCTGAGCACATTGTCGGTTACCTTTGACGGCATCGTAGCCGCACCGGCGAGAGGGTTGGTGCCTTCCTTTCCAGCTGGGCAGGTTCCGGCAAAAGCGGGGGCGGCGGTACTGGCGATTGCAAGCGCGGCGATGAGAGCCATTGTAGTTTTCATAAATCATTCCTTCTTGATGAAACAGGTCGCCACCAGAGCCGGTTTTGCGAGCGAGCACCGATGGCGTGGTTACCAAATACGCCAGCGTCGCTGCCGCAACCATTCGATTGTCGGCATGGATTCGATGCACAAACGGCATTTTAGTTAGCGGCTCGGCTGCCGCATATTCTCCGTCATCAAACGCAGGAGAACGACATGAACCAGATGACCGATACTGCCGCACCGCTTATGGGCCGCGTAGCAATCGTAACCGGCTCTACCAGTGGCATCGGCTTAGGAATTGCCCGCGCGCTCGCTGAAGCGGGTGCGGATATCGTCCTCAACGGCCTAGGCGACCTCGGCCAAATCGAAACCACCCGCAGCGAACTTGCGGCAGCTACCGGGGTGCAGGTCAACTACAATGGTGCCAACCTGCTCGATGGCGCGGACGCGGCGTCGCTTGTCACTGAAACCATCGCAGAGTTCGGCAAAGTCGACATTCTGGTCAACAATGCCGGCATCCAGCATGTCAGCCCGATTGAGGAATTCCCAGTCGATAAATGGAACGCCATCCAGGCGCTTAACCTCTCGGCCAGCTTCCACACCACACGTGCCGCCTTTGGTGCGATGAAGGCGGCGGGGTGGGGCCGGATTATCAACCTTGCCTCGGTGCACGGCCTGATCGCGTCGCCCTATAAGAGTGCGTACGTCGCGGCCAAGCACGGCGTGCTAGGCCTAACCAAGACGGTCGGGCTTGAGGGCGCTCAATTCGGCGTCACCTGTAATGCGGTTTGCCCGGGCTACGTGTGGACGCCGCTGGTCGAAGGCCAGATCGAGGATACGGCGAAGGCGCGCGGCATCAGTCGCGAGGAAGTCATCAACAATGTTCTGCTCGCGGCACAGCCGACCAAGCGCTTTGTAACGGTCGAAGAATTGGGCGCAGTTTCGGTTTTTCTTTGCAGCGAAGGTGCGCGTTCGATTACCGGCGTCGCTCTGCCTGTCGATGGCGGCTGGACCGGCCAGTGAGTTCGCTACAGCGTCCGCATGTTGTGATCGTTGGTGCAGGCTTTGGCGGCTTGGCGGCCGCGCAAGGCTTGCGCAACGCCGACGTCGATGTGAC
>JANMZU010000277.1:0-11950 GCA_031383585.1 Betaproteobacteria bacterium | reverse complement strand
CAAGCATAGCGTGCGCTTTCCGCACGCATTTGTTTACATATGTATCTGATAAATATGTAGGTATTAATATTCTATGAAGCCAGACAGACATCTTTTGCAGCGTATTGAAAAATAGAATTTGTGAAAGAAAACGTTTACTATTATTAGGAAACTGTTACCTAGCCATTGTTTCGTTATTGGGAATATTGGAAAAGGTTTTCGTCGAAAGCGGGCTTACAGGTAGTTGCAATGACACCTTACGACGGGTTTCGAAGCTGCGAAAGGGCACAAGCGGCATTGGCAAGCGACGCCTCGCGGCCCACCGGTGGCGATGCCAACCCGGATCTAGCGCGACGTGGAGGAACTGAGCTGCTGCCAGCGAAGGCTAGCGCTGGAGCGCTCGTGAAATCACGTAAACGGCTTAGACTGCCGCGACTGGTCGTGGCGCGGTCGACTCACGCATCACCAGACGAGGCTCGAGCATCATGTGCCCGATATCCGGGGGGTTTTCCCCCGCAATCTGACGAATTAACAACCGCATCGCCTCCTCGCCCACAAGCTCACTTTGGGTGTCCACCGTGGTGAGCGCCGGGCTGGTAAAGCGGCCGAAGGGAATGTTGTCGATACCGACAACGGAAATGTCACCGGGTATCGAAATGCCCAGCGATCTGGCGACGCCCATGAAGCCGATCGCGACCATGTCGTTGTAGCAAACGAGCGCGTCGGGCTTTTCCTTGCGCAGGACGATTGATGAACAAACCCGCTCTCCTTCGGCGATGGTGGGGCCATGGACTTCAAAGCGGACCAGCGGCAGTCCATGCGCTTTAAGGCACTCGGTCAAGCCTCTCATACGCTCCAGGTCCGGACGGGCGGGGGCAAACCCCAAATAGGCAATTCGGCGGTGGCCTTGTTTGACGAGCAATTCGCCGATCATATATGCCGCCGCATAAGCATCAACGCCGATACTGGGCACGCCCACTGGCGCCGTACGCCCGGAAAACACCACGGGCTTGCCAAATGCCAAAATGCGGTCCATCTGCTCTTCAGGCATGCGCGAGCTGACAATCAGCCCATCCACGCGGCGACTCAGCGCGCCGAGCAACTCATCTTCGCGCGCCTGATTTTCTTCAGTATCGACGAACAAGAGGTTGTAGCCGTGCTCGACGGCAACTCTATTGGCGCCTTTCACAATGCTGGTGAAGTGTGGATTGGCGATATCGAGAATTGCCACGCCGACAGAGCCGGTCTTGCCGGTGATCATGCTTCTGGCAAGCGGGTTGGAATGATAGGCAAGCTCGTCGATGGCGGCCTGAATTTTTCGTTCGACGGCGGCGGTAAAGCGCTGGGTTGCGTTGATAAATTTCGATACCGTGGCGATGGATACGCCAGCCTTTGCCGCGACATCGCGAATCGTAGGTTTCTTATTCATCAGTAAACGTTTTCCGCCTCTATTTTTGCAATAATTGATTGTCAACGACGCGCGAATTATCACGATGCCAACATACTGCCAGCCTACTAAGTGCTTACCACTACTGGTGGGCTTACCTCACATTTTACTATCGATTGCTGACGACGATATAGCAAAGAAATAGACATATCGCCACGATGCAAACGGTGGAATTACATGTCCACTAATCCGCGACATGAAATTCTACTTGACAAATATTGCTCTGCTATTTCAGAATGCGGAAAACGTTTTCCCTTTCGTTTTCTTGTTTGTTATCCCTCATGTTTGGCCGTTGCGGCCACCTACGCGGAAGTTTGTCGGTAAATCATGTCCAATCAACAAAAATATTCCCGCCTCTTGCTCACGGGTGCGGCGGGCGGTCTCGGCAAAGTCCTACGTGAGCGGCTGGTACCCTTCGCCGACATTTTGCGGGTATCTGACCGTGTGAATGTCGGCGCGGCTGGTGTGGGCGAAGAGGTCGTACTCTGCGATCTGGCCGACAAAGCGGCTGTCCACCAGTTGGTTGAGGGCGTAGATGCCATCGTCCACTTTGGCGGCATTTCTCTAGAGGATCGCTTTGAGCCCATATTGCAGTCCAATATTGTCGGCGTGTTCAATCTTTACGAAGCGGTACGCAAGCATGGCGTCAAGCGGGTCGTGTTTGCGAGTTCCAACCACGTGACCGGGTTCTACAAGCAATCCGAGAAGATTGATGTTGACGCACCGATGCGTCCCGATTGTCTGTATGGGCTTAGCAAGTGCTTCGGCGAAAATCTTTCGCGCTTGTATTTTGACCGCTACGGCATCGAAACCGTCTGCCTGCGCATCGGCTCTTCCTTTCCCGTGGTCAGGGATCGGCGAATGCTTGCTACCTACCTGAGCTATGACGATTTGGTAGAGCTGGTGAGGTGCGCATTGTTCGCGCCGAAGGCGGGGCACACGGTAATTTTCGGCGCTTCAGACAACGCTGTGAGCTGGTGGGACAACACCAAAGCGGCCCATCTCGGCTTCAAACCCGCCGACTCCTCGGAGTCGCAACGCGCGCGCGTGGAAGCCGCCGCGCCACCACCGGGCCCTGATGATCCGGCGGGCATTTATCAGGGTGGCGCCTTTGTTAATGCCGGGCCGTTCGACGTTTGAGCCATGGCCAATATTGAACGACTAACCGAGCCGGTTGATGCGGTCGGCGAGTGCCCGGTTTGGCGTGCAGCCGAGGCCGCCCTGTATTGGGTGGACATCCCCGCCAAGCGCATTCATCGGCTTCAAATTGAAACGGGTAAGAAGGACACCTGGACCGCAAACGCGATGGTCGCCTGCATCGCCTTTCGCCACGACGGGACACTGATTGCCGGGATGGAAGATGGCATTTATTCGTTGTCTCTGCTAGCCAATGGCACTGCTGCCATGACGCAGTTGGCAGCACTGGCTATGCCCATGTCCAATATGCGTTTCAATGATGGGCGTTGCGACCGGCAGGGACGGTTCTGGGCCGGCACCATCCATGTGGACATGCCCGCAGCGCATGCCGTTGGCGGACTGTTTCGCTATACGGTTGCGGATGGTCTGAGCAGCCCGCTCGTAGATAATCTGTTGACGCAAAACGGACTTGCCTGGTCGCCGCGGGGCGACCTCATGTATCTATCCGATTCCCATCCCAAGTCGCAGCTTATCTGGGTGTTCGATTACGACATCGCGACTGGGTCACCGGTTAATCGCCGACTGTTTGTCGACATGAACCAGCATCCGGGTCGCCCCGATGGCGCTGCAGTAGACGCTGACGGCTGCTATTGGAGTTGTGCCAACGATGCGGGCATGTTGCTGCGCTTCACGCCGGCGGGCAAACTCGACAGAAGCATCACATTACCCGTCAAGAAGCCAAGTATGTGTGCGTTTGGCGGTGCCAATTTAGACACGTTATACGTAACATCGATTCGTCCGCAGAAGGAGGCGGACCTGGTAGAGCAACCGTTTGCCGGGGCCCTGTTCGCTCTGCAGCCGGGTGTACAGGGGTTGCCGGAGCCGGAATTTGCAAGTCATCAGAAACAGGAACGTAGTTAATTAAAGAGGACCAGGTTTTTCATTTGAAAAACGATGCGTCATCACTGGAGGAGTTTCATATGTCAATTCAATTCAATCGCGTGCTTCTTCGTGTGGCGCTTTCCGTGGGCGGCGTTGTTTGTGCCGCCGCATTCATGTCACCCGGCCAAGCCCGCGACTTCCGCTCCGCCGATGTACATCCGGGCGACTATCCGACGGTGCTGGCGGTCAAACAGATCGGCAAACTGCTCAGCGAGCAGACCAAAGGGCGAATGGGTGTTCGCGTCTACCCATCCGGGAGCCTTGGCACCGAAAAAGACAATATCGAACAGTTGAAAATCGGCGGTCTGGACATGATGCGCATCAACGCCGGCGCGCTCAACAGCGTGGTGCCGGAAACCATCCCCACGGTGATGCCGTTTGTGTTTCGCTCGACCGAACATATGCGCAAAACGCTCGATGGCCCGGTGGGTAACGAGATTCTGGCCGCGATGGAAGCTCAGGGACTGGTTGGCCTTGCCTTCTACGACAGCGGATCGCGTTCTTTTTATACCGCCAAAAAGCCGATCAAGTCCTTGGCCGATATGAAGGGTTTGAAAATCCGCGTGCAGCAATCCGACCTGTTCGTCGCCATGATTGAGGCGCTAGGCGCCAACCCGACGCCGATGCCTTTCGGTGAGGTCTACACCGCACTCAAGACCGGTATCGTCGACGCGGCCGAAAACAACTGGCCATCGTATGAATCCTCGCGCCATTTTGAAGCTGCCAAATACTACAACCTGAGCGAACATTCGCTGGCACCCGAGGTGCTGGTGTTCTCGAAGAAGGTCTGGGACAAACTGAGCAAAGAGGATCAGGCAATGATTCGCAAGGCGGCCAAAGACTCCGTGCCGTTCATGCGCAAGCTCTGGGACGAGCGCGAAGTGAAATCGCGAAAGATGGTTGAAAGCACTGGTACGCAAGTTGTCACCATCGCTAACCGTCAAGAGCTCATCGATGCCATGAAGCCCGTGTACGCGAGATTTGCAAACACACCCAAATTGAAAGATCTGGTTCAACGCATTCAGGATACGAAATGAACTCAAGCAATTGTGCGTTGAGCCTCATTGCGGCTGAGGGACGTGAATGAACGGTCAGCCGGGTCAGGTTGAAGTTAAACCACGCAGTATGTTCACTCGCGTGAACGCGATGATCGCCAAATACTGTATGTATTTTTCAGTCACCGGTTTGTTCGTCATCGTCGTCATCGTTGCTTTCCAGGTGTTTGGCCGCTACGTGTTGAATGACAGTCCGACATGGGCAGAGAATCTCGCCTTGGTGCTCATTTTGTACGTCACGTTGATCGGCGCGGCCGTCGGAGTGCGTGACGCCGGACATATCGGTATGGAGTCGCTGTTGATCCTGCTCCCCGAAGGTCCGCGCAACAAGATCGAAATGGTCATCCATGTGCTGGTCGCAGTGTTCGGCGGTTGCATGGTTTACAACGGCGTGGTTCTGGGAGAGTCGGTGGCTTCATATAAGCTCGCCAATATCAACCTATCCGAGGCCGTACGGTACGTTCCGCTGGTACTTTCCGGGGGCTTGATCATGCTGTTTTCACTCGAACATCTGATCGCACTGATCAATGGCACCGACGTGGAGCCCGCATGGCACTGACCATACTTTGCGTTTCCTTCATTATCCTGCTCGCACTGGGTGTTCCCGTCGCGTTTGCGATCGGATTGTCCGCTGTTTGCGCCATCCTTTACGAAGGCCTGCCTATCGCGGTGTTGTTCCAGCAAATGATGTCAGGCATGAACATTTTTTCGTTTCTGGCTATTCCGTTTTTTGTATTCAGCGGTGAGTTGATGCTGCACGGCGGCATCGCCGACAAGATCGTCAATCTCGCCAAGAGCGTAGTGGGGCATATTCGTGGCGGTCTTGGCATGTCCAACGTCGTTGCCTGCACGCTGTTCGGCGGTGTCTCGGGCTCTCCCGTCGCAGACGTTTCGGCGATGGGTTCCGTGATGATCCCGATGATGAAAAAAGAGGGTTATCACGCCGACTATGCCGTCAACGTGACCACGCACGCCTCACTGGTCGGTGCCCTTATGCCGACCAGCCATAACATGATCATTTATTCGCTCGCCGCTGGCGGAACCGTATCAATCGGCAAGCTGATCGCTGCGGGTGTAGTGCCGGCTCTGGTGTTGACAATCTGCATGCTGATCGCTGCTTATGCCGTTGCGGTCAAGCGTGGCTATCCGGCTGGCGTGTTTCCCGGTTGGAACGTAGTTTGGCGATCACTAGCCGCTGCGACGCCGGGACTGCTCATCATCGTCATCATCCTCGCCGGTATTCTCTCCGGCGTGTTCACCGCCACCGAGTCCGCAGCGGTCGCTGTGGTGTATTCGATCACGTTGACGTTTTTCATTTACCGCACAATGACCTGGCAGAAGTTCTTGAAGGCTGCCGCCAGAGCCGTCAAAACGACGGGTGTGGTCTTGCTGCTGATCGGCGTATCTACGATGTTTCAGTACCTGGTGGCACTGTACGGCGTGGCTGACCTTGCGGGCACCGCGCTGGCAACGATATCGACCAATCCCTGGGTGATCTTCTTTTTGATCAACCTGATCCTGTTCCTGCTCGGTACCTTCATGGACATGGCAAGCACGATCCTGATCTGCACGCCGATTTTCCTGCCGATTGCGATGAATTACGGCATGGACCCAGTGCAGTTCGGCATGGTCATGCTGATCAACTGCGCCTTGGGGTTGAACACGCCGCCGGTGGGAACGACGCAGTTTGTCGGCTGCGCGATTGGCGGGATTTCGGTCAGCGAGGTGATGCGCACCATCCTGCCTTTCTACACGGCGTTGATTGCGGCGTTGTTTGCAGTCACCTATGTGCCAGCATTTTCATTGTGGTTGCCGCGTTTGCTAATGGGTTAATCGGCCGCCTCGTTGAAAGCCAAACACCAGCAACCAAGGGCATTGCAGCGCCATTTACGCCTGCGGCCCGCGCCAGTGCTTGAGTTTAGGACGTTTATTCGGATGTACACCGGGTTTGCGCACGGGCAAATCGCACATGACCGATAGCGGCAGCCGACACGTCACGGGAGACAAAGAGCCTGTGGTTACAATATCGGCGAAGCTATGCCGACGTTGAATTTAGAGTCGTCTCGGGTGCAGGTTCGCGTCGTTCATGCGTCAATGCATCTCAATAGAAATGGTCCGCTTTCAGGAGGAAGTAACGCGATGCGCAAACTTTTGCCCTTGTTTTTTTGTCTTGGCCTTTTCAGCCTGGCCAATGCCGCCGCTGATACCAAAGCGCCTGCCACCTTGAGTTTCCCCGGCGCGGTCGGCTGGGCGGCGCAAACGCCGGGCGGACGTGGCGGCAGGATTATCCGAGTGACCAATCTCAATGCAGAGGGCCCCGGCTCCTTCCTCGAGGCGGTCGAAGCCAAAGGCCCGCGCATCGTGGTCTTTGAAGTCGGTGGTGTGATCGACATGGCGCGCAAGGAGATCAACATTCGCGAGCCTTTCCTGACTATTGCCGGCCAGACCGCGCCATCACCCGGCATCACGCTGATTCGCACCGGCATCGATGTGCGCGCTTCTGACGTCATCGTGCGTCATATCCGTATTCGTACCGGTGTCGACGGGCAAGCCAAGCGTAGCGGCTGGGAGCCAGACGCATTCAATACCGTTTCCGCGCACCGCGTCATCGTCGATCACTGCACGTTCAGCTGGGCGATTGACGAAAACATGTCCGCTTCAGGCCCGCGTTTCAAAGGCAACACGCCGGAAGAGTGGCGGAACAATACCTCGCGCGACATTACCTTCTCCTACAATCTCGCAGCAGAAGGGCTGGCCGATGCCAGCCATCCGAAGGGCGAGCATTCAAAGGGCTCGCTGGTACATGACAACGTGACCAACATTCTTTTCTATCGCAATATCTGGGCGCATAACGTGGAGCGCAGTCCCTTGTTCAAAGGCGGAGTACGCGGTAGTGTCGTCAATAATCTGATCTACGACCCGGGCAAACGTGCGATGCACTACAACCTCATGGCACTCGAATGGACCGGCCATCCTTATCTGAACGGTCAGCTATCAGCCGTGGGCAACGTGATGCGCGGCGGACCGTCCACTGACGAGAAATTGCCGTTCATGATGTTGGGTGGTGATGGTGATCTAGAGTACTTTGCCAGGGACAATATCGCGGTAGATAAACACGGCGTGGCGCTGCCGATGTTCGGCCGCTATGGTGAAACCCGAGCCAGGCTGATCAATGCCAGCAAGCCGGTTGCGTGGCCTAGCGGCCTCAAAGTCATGGCGAGCCGCGATGTAGAGACCCATGTGCTGGCCAACGCCGGCGCTCGCCCATGGGACCGCGATGCCGATGATATTCGTGTGCTGTTTTTTATCGCTGAAGGTCGTGGAAAAATCATCGACGATGAAAAGGAAGTGAGCGCCTATCCAGTACAGAAAGAAATGCGTGCGGCGTTTGTTGAGGCGGATTGGGATTTACTGACGATGCAGCCGAAATCAGGGCTCTATCCGGGACAAAAAGGGCCGATACAGGAGCGGCTCAGTAGCCGCGATCAGCAGATGCGCAACTAGATCACTGGCTTCACATAAGTGACGGTCTCAAACAGCGTCGGTTCGCGCCGTCGCGGATGGTATTCAACCCGGATTGTCCATTGGGCGCACCTTTGGTGCTGCGCAGATGCTGGCGATATTGCGTAAATATTTATGCGCCACAGCATTGCATTCTTGCCACATCAGCGTACATTTTCCCGCTGGCACGTTCAACCATTTTGAGGGGAAGTGATTGTGGCAAAACTAACTGTCAACGGCAAAGCCGTCACCATTAACGCAAGTCCCGACACGCCTTTGTTGTGGGCGCTGCGCGATGAACTCAAGATGAACGGCACCAAATTCGGTTGTGGCATGGCGCTGTGCGGCGCCTGCACGGTTCACATTAACGGCGAGCCTGCCCGCTCTTGCTCGACACCGTTATCGGCGGTTGAAGGCAAGAAAATCACTACCATCGAGGGCATTGCCAGCAGGGGTCTGCATCCGGTGCAAAGGGCTTGGATCGAGCTCGATGTCCCGCAGTGCGGCTATTGCCAGTCCGGCCAGATCATGTCGGCAGTTGCATTGTTGGCAAAGAACAAGAACCCCTCCGACGCCGATATCGATGCCGCGATGAGCGGCAACATCTGCCGTTGTGGAACCTACCAGCGCATGCGCGCGGCGATTCACAAGGCTGCGGCGCAAATGTCCGGCAAGAAGGGGGCGTAGCATGAGCACCCTTAAAAACAGCAGCCGACGCAATTTCCTGCAATCCTCCGCCGCCTTGTCCGGCGCGCTGATGGTGGGCTTTCACATTCCCGCAAACGCTAAAGCAGGCAAAACCGCATTGCCCAGCACCGCGATTAACGGCTGGGTGCGCGTGGGTGGCGACAATAGCGTCACCATCATTTGTCATCGTTCCGAAATGGGTCAGGGTACCTACACATCGATGCCGATGCTGGTGGCAGAAGAACTCGAAGTCGATCTGCGGCGCGTGAAAATTGAAATGGCCGGCGCTGATCCGATTTATATCAACGCTTTGTTGGGCGGACAACTCACGGGTGGCTCGACCAGCGTGCGCGACGCCTTCGACGGCCTTCGCAAGGCCGGCGCGCAAGCGCGCATGATGCTTATTGCCGCCGCCGCGCAGCAATGGAAGATTGCCGAGGCCGATTGTCGTGCCGACCATGGCGTGGTCTACGGCAAAGGCGGCAGACGGCTTTTCTACGGGCAGCTAGCACCCAAGGCGGCGTTGCTGCCAGTGCCGAAGGATGTGAAGCTCAAGGACGCGAGGGCCTGGAGAATTATTGGCAAACCCGTTAAGCGACTCGATACGCCCGCGAAGGTAACGGGTACGGCCGAATATGGCATCGATGTGCAGCTGCCCGGCATGCTCATCGCCTCGTTGGCGCAATGCCCGGTGCTGGGCGGCAAGCCGCTCAGCGTCGATGACGCGAAAGCCAAGTCGATGCCGGGTGTGTTGGCGGTGGTTAAGATCGACGATGGCGTCGCCGTGGTCGCCACTTCATTTTGGCAGGCAAAGTCTGCGCGTGATGCGCTTAACATTACCTGGGACTATGGCAATGGCGCGACGCTGTCGTCCGCCGGTATTTCACAGGGGCTCAAGGACGCGCTCGCCAAGCCTGCGGCGACGCTGAAGAAAACCGGTGATGTAGATGCCGCGATGGCCGCTGCCGCGAAAAAAATCGAGGCCATTTACGAACTGCCATTCCTGGCCCACGCGACCATGGAGCCGATGAACTTCACCGCCGATGTCCGTGCCGATGGCTGCGACATTTACGGGCCAACGCAATTTCCGCAATTGGCTGAGGGTGTGGCGATGCAGATCACCGGTTTCGCCAAGGAAAAGGTGAAGGTGCATACAACGTTCCTCGGCGGCGGCTTCGGGCGGCGCATCGACGTCGATTTCATCGTCCAGGCGGTACAGATTTCCAAAGCCGTCGGCAAGCCGGTGAAGCTGATCTGGACGCGCGAAGACGATATGACGCATGATTTTTATCGTCCCGTCAGCTTGAGCACACTCTCGGCCGGTTTGGATGCAAGCGGTAAACCGGTGGCGATGAAATCCCGCCTTACTTCGCCCTCGGTGACGTCGCGACTGTTCGGCGCCTTCGTCAAAGACGGCATCGACCCCTTCATGGCCGAGGCCGCAGTTTTGCCCTACGACATCGCCAATACCAGCGTCGAATTGGCGATACACGATGCCGGTGTGCGCGTTGGCTACTGGCGCTCGGTATCGCATGCGCTCAATTGCTTTGCCAACGAAAGCTTCATCGACGAACTGGCAGCGGCCAGTGGCAAAGACCCGGTCGCTTACCGGTTGGCGATGCTCAGTGGCAAAGACGCCGAACGCTTTCGCAATGTGTTGAATATCGCCAGCACCAAAGCAGGCTGGGGCAAGGCGCCGAACGGTCGCTTTCATGGCGTCGCGCTGATGGAAGGCTACGGCACCTACGTCGCGCAAGTTTCGGAAGTCTCCATCAACAATGGAGCGGTGCGTGTGCACAAAGTGACATGCGCGGTCGACTGCGGCACGATGATCAACCCCGATATCGTTAAGGGGCAGGTGGAATCGAGCGTAGCCTACGGGCTGTCAGCAGTACTGCTTTCAAAGATCACCTTCAAGGACGGCAAGGTAGAGCAAAGCAACTTCCACGATTACCCGGTGATGCGCATGAATCAAATGCCGGTGGTGGATGTGCATCTGGTGGCATCGACCGAAAAGCCTGGCGGTATCGGCGAGCCGGTGGTGGCGACTTGCGGGCCTAGCGTGGCGAACGCGGTGTTTGCTGGTACAGGAAAGCGGGTGCGCAAGTTGCCGATCGAGGCGGCTGATTTGAAATCAGCCTAGGGCAGATTCGTATAGATCGCCTATTGGCGGGCTTTTCGGTGGCATTTTGGCTGGAAAAGCGCGCCAGTCGGCGAGTTCGCGTTTTACGGTCGTCCACTCTCTAGCGGATACACCGGATCGGTGTATCCCGGCGTCGACGGATGCCCCGGGCTCACGAGAGAATCGACCAGCGCTTCATCCTCGGCAGTAATCGCCACATCGAGCGCGCCAAAATAATCCTGCCACTGCGCCAATGTACGCGGCCCCGCGATGACTGCGCTCACGGTCTTGTTTGCCAGCACCCACGCCGTCGCAAAGTGCGCGAGTGAAATATTTCTTTTCGCGCATTCGTTCTGCAATGTCTGCGCGATCACCAGCGATTCTTCGCGAAACTCAGTCTGCATGATGCGCTTGTCGCCGCGACCTGCGCGGGTATCCGCCGAGGGCTGCGCACCCGGCACGTATTTCCCCGCCAGCACACCGCGAGCGATCGGACTGTACGGCACCACGCCGAGCCCGTAGTGCGCGCAAGCTGGCAACACTTCGACCTCAGGCATCCTGTTGAGCAGGTTGTAATAGGGCTGACAGACGACGGGGCCCGGCATGTTCAGCTCACGCGCCATGCGGCAGACCTCGGCGATTCGCCAGCCACGAAAATTGGAGACGCCCCAGTAGCGAATTTTGCCGGCGCGCAACAGCGCATCGATTGCGCGCAAGGGCTCTTCCAAATCCATGCCGTTGTAATCACGGTGCAGATAATAGATGTCGATGTAATCGGTACTGAGCCGCGTCAGACTCGCTTCGACCTCGCGCATTATCCACTCGCGCGAGTAGTGCGACTCGTTTAGCTTATCCGACATCTTGTTGCCGATCTTGGTGGCTAGCACCCAGCTGTCACGATCGCCGCGCAGCAGCTCGCCGACCATGGTCTCGGACGCGCCAGTCGAGTAGACATCGGCGGTATCGATGAAATTGACGCCGTGTTCGCGCGCGTGGGAGACGATATTGCGAGCATCGGCGAGTTCGGTCTGGTCGGCGAACATCATCGTGCCGAGACAGAGCGTTGAAACTCTCAGGGGG
>JANMZU010000269.1:0-4104 GCA_031383585.1 Betaproteobacteria bacterium | reverse complement strand
CCGCTCTCGACTGGCATCACCTTCGCCCTGATCGATAAATCCCCCGCCGACAAAGTGCCGGTGTTTTCTACCGGATACGGACGCTCGGAAGCGGTCGATGGCAGCGTCTTCCCGTGGACATTTCCATTGATGGGCACCTATTGGACGGCGGCTGACATTTTGGTGCAACACGTCTCCAAAAAAGGTAGCTTGAAGGGTAAGAAAATTGCCCTGGTGTATCACGACTCGCCATTCGGCAAAGAGCCGATTCCAGTACTGGAATTGCACGCAAAGAAACACGGTTTTGAACTGGTCAAGTTGCCGGTGACCCACCCGGGCCTGGAACAGAAAGCGACCTGGCTGCAGATTCGCCAGCAAAAGCCCGACTACGTATTCCTCTGGGGTTGGGGCGGCATGAATTCGACGGCGATCAAGGAGGCGATCGCGGTGTCATATCCACGCTTGCAAATGTATGGGGTCTGGTGGTCCGCGGCTGAGCCGGATGTGTTGCCTGCAGATATGGCCGCCAAGGGTTACAACGGCCTGGCATTGCAGCATTCGAGTGAAAATGACGCGGCAGTCCACAAGGACATGATGAAGTTTTTGCACGACAAGAGCAAAGGCACTGGCAAAAAAGAGGAAGTCGGCAATGTGCTCTACAACCGCGGCATGATCAGCGCGATGCTGGTCGTTGAATCTGTCCGCAAGGCGCAATCCAAATATGGCAAGAAACCGGTAACTGGCGAGCAGGTTCGCTGGGGCGCAGAGAATCTGAATATCGATGACGCGCGAATCAAGGCAATGGGCTTTACCGGCATGCTGCAGCCGATCAAAACATCGTGCAGCGACCACGAAGGCGCACACAAGGCGCGTATCCATACCTGGGACGGCAAGTCGTGGAGCTACACATCTGACTGGTACGAGGCGGATCGCAGCATCCTCGGCCCGATGATCACGGCACAGGCGAAGAAGTACGCGGAAGAAAAGAAAATTACGCCGCGGGATTGCAAGAAAGAAAGTTAACCCGTCATCTTGCGACTGTCATTTCGAACCCGGTTTCATCGGTGAGAAATCTGCTTTGTTGCGCCGTATACGACAAGCCGATTTCTGATCGTTCGAAATGACAGTCTTAGTCAATTAGACCCTATGCAGAACGCTACCATTACACCCGCTGCGAAACCGCTGTTGTCCGTCAATGGCATCGAGGTCATCTACAACCACGTAATTCTTGTGTTGAAGGGTGTTTCCCTGCGCGTGCCTGAGGGTGGCATTGTGGCGATTCTAGGTGCCAACGGTGCCGGCAAGACTACGACTTTGCGCGCGATATCGAATTTGCTAAAAAGTGAACGTGGCGACGTGACAAAGGGGACGGTTGAGTATCGGGGGGAAAAGGTTCACCGGTTGTCGCCGTCCGATCTTGTCAAGCGCGGTGTCATTCAGGTGATGGAGGGCCGACATTGCTTTGCTCACCTGACGGTTGAAGAGAACCTGCTGACGGGCGCGTATACGCGCAATGCGAGCCGTGCTGAGGTGAGTGCTGATCTGGAAAAGGTCTACGGCTATTTTCCAAGGTTGAAAGCGCGCCGCCATTCACAATCCGGTTACACCTCTGGCGGCGAACAGCAGATGACGGCGGTAGGACGTGCATTGATGTCACGGCCCAATATGATCCTGCTCGACGAGCCATCGATGGGGCTTGCCCCGCAAATTGTCGAAGAGATTTTTGAAATTGTCCGCAACCTGAATCAAAAGGAAAAGGTCAGTTTTCTGTTGGCGGAACAGAATACTAACGTCGCGTTGCGCTACGCCGATTTCGGCTACATCTTCGAGAACGGGCGCGTCGTCATGGAAGGCGCGGCGGCGAGTCTGGCCGAGAATGAAGATGTGAAGGAGTTCTATCTCGGCATCTCCAAAGCCGGCCGCAAGAGTTTTCGCGATGTAAAACATTATCGTCGCCGCAAGCGCTGGCTGGCTTGATGTCAAGGGTGTCTTCAGCAGCGCTGGCGCGTTTGCAACCGTTGCTCGACGAGCTTGACGGCGTGCCAGACCTCGTTCAGGTCAAACCCGCCATCTACTATTGCCAGCGATTACCGATGCTGCACTTTCACGAGCTGGACCAGGGTGCGAGTAACGCCTCGATTGTGGCCGACTTGAAATGCGTGGTTCCCGTGCCATCAGGATTTGACCGAATGACCATTGCCAATGCCGCCGACAAAAAACGGCTTATCAAGGCAGTGACTGCGCGGTGCAAAATCCTGCTCGCCCCACCTGCAGCGAAACCAAAATGAGCGATTTTTTCGATGCATTGGAAACGCGACTACCGGAGCAGCGTGAGGCCGAATTGTTTGCGGCCCTGCCCGGGCAGATCGCGCACGCAAAAGCAAATGCGCTTTACTTTACGGAGCTGCTCGCGGACGTAAACCCGCGTGACATTGCCTCAAGAAAAGCGCTGGCACTGTTACCGGTTACCAGAAAATCCGACCTGATTGAGCTGCAGCAGCAGCACAGCCCATTCGGCGGGCTCAACGCCATCGCGCCCGGCAGGCTGGCCAGATTGTTTGTCTCTCCGGGCCCGATCTATGACGCTGAAGGAACGGGAAGCGATTTCTGGCGTACTGCGCGCGTAATGTACGCCGCGGGATTTCGTGCGGGCGACATTGTGCATAATACTTTTTCATATCACCTTACGCCGGCCGGCTCGATGTTCGAAACCGGCGCACATGCGCTAGGTTGCGCGGTGATACCGGCGGGTACCGGGCAAACCGAGTTGCAGGTGGCAATCATCAATGCACTAAAGCCATGCGCCTATGCTGGCACGCCATCGTTCTTGAAAATGCTCTTCGAGAAGGCCGATGAATTGGGTGGCGATATCGGCTCGATCAAGAAAGCGATAGTTTCTGGTGAAGCCTTCGTTGGACCCGCGCGCGAATTCATCAAGGCACGAGGTGTCGATGCCTATCAGGCCTATGGCAGTGCTGATCTGGGCATGATTGCCTACGAAAGTGCTGCGCGAGACGGGCTCATATTGGATGAAAAAATCATTCTTGAGATCGTCCGTCCAGGGTCCGGTGAGCCAATCGCAGACGGTGAAGTTGGCGAGGTGGTGGTGACGACATTCAATCGAGACTATCCATTGGTCCGCTTTGCCACTGGCGACCTGTCTGCTGTGCTGGCCGGTACATCGCCGTGCGGGCGCACCAACATCCGCATCAAAGGCTGGATGGGTCGCGCCGACCAGACCACCAAAGTTCGCGGCATGTTTGTGCATCCGCATCAGATCGCCGAGATCGTCAGGCGCCATCCCGCGATTCACAAGGCCCGCCTGACGGTGAGCCACGTGGATTCTGCCGATACGATGCTGCTCTCCTGCGAGACTTCGACAGCGCTCGATGAGGAAGCCGTCAAAAATTCCATCCGCGACGTGACCAAGCTGCGTGGCGAAGTGGCGCTGGTAGCCAACGGCGCGCTGGCAAACGATGGCAAGGTGATTGAGGATTGCCGGTCGTATACGTGAAAAAGTGAAACTCTAGCGCAGGTGCGGCTCACAGGGGATAAGCGTCCGCAAAGGCCCACCGAATGGCGATATACAAGATTTTGCCTTGGGGAATCGTGAAAAATCCCACATAGCTCAGAAATTTCATTGAAAACGCATGGGCAGAGTCAATTGTTTTTCGAGCCTCTGCAAAACAATTCTCGCTGACCCAACTGACTAAAGACAGATCAGTACGGAAATCAAGACAGTTGCTCTCCGGGAATGTTTGAATGTTAGAGCTGACTGTTCGCATTATCAGCAGTAAATCTAGCGGGTTGAAGTCCCGGCCTAGGAGTTGTCCGTACGTCTCGGTAGCATGAGGAAGCGGCGCCGCGGTAACACGGGTCGTGAGTTTCCAAACAGCAAGATGGTAGGCTGAAACGCAAGTGAACCTATGAGTAGCCTCGTAAACATATTGGACAAGCCGACCCTGTGGTCAGTAGGGGAAGGCCGCTGGAGGTGTGCTCGAATAACGGAAGTGGCACGCATTGACTCCCGGGGTAGCAGGGTCGGCGCGTTATCGAAGATTTATTGCCAAGTGCTGGAGACCCGTTTTGGGAGGCGGGGAGACTACCGACCGGTGCGCATAAGGA
>JANMZU010000173.1:0-3443 GCA_031383585.1 Betaproteobacteria bacterium | reverse complement strand
CCATGCGACCGGCCAGAGCAGCGCGGCGGCGATTGCCAACCGCCATGCGGCGATGGTAATCGACGGCACCCCCTCGGCTTGTGCCACGCGGATCATGATTGCGGCTGCCGAAACGATGAGCACTGCGGTTCCGAGCACGGCATAGGGTAGCCATGTCTGATGCTTAGAGATCGTTTGGGCGTTCAATGACAAGCTGAAGATTCCTGTTGACGGGATAGCAGGCGGCCTAAATCAACTGCGGCAACTGCGGCAACTGCGGCAGCAATACATGCTGGCGATCAATGTCGCGATAATCGGCTGGCATGGACGATGCGGTTTACTTACTTAACGCACCGGTAATAATGGTTCAGATTCGAATCGTGCTTCAAATGCCTCTGGTTCTCTATTGCAGACGCTAATATCTGAGATCTGAGCTGCGAATTTTTTCATCCAGTTGCAGCGCGACAACGCATATCAACCAAGGCTTCACTGTGGTTAAAGTCTCGAAGCGATCCAAAACAGGGAGTAAAACATGACGATTCAAAAAATTGGCAAGCTGTTCGCAATCGCAATCACCAGCGTGGCCGCTTCGTTTCCGACTATTGTAGCCGGGCAAGCGTGGCCGACAAAGCCGATCAAGATCGTGCTTGGCTTCCCGCCGGGTGGTGCAACCGATATCCTGTCTCGTGATTTCGCTGCCAAACTCAGTGAGGAACTCAAGCAGCAAGTCATTATCGAGAACAAGCCAGGTGCTGGCGGCACCATCGGCGCCGACCTCGTGGCCAAGGCTGCGGCAGATGGTTACACCCTGACAATCGGTACTTCCAGCAATCACGCCATTGCCGTAAGTCTTTATAAAAAACTGCCCTACGATCCGGTCAAGGATTTTGCGGCAATCACGATGCTTGCGGTGTCGCAGAACGTCGTCGTAATCAATCCGGGCTTGCCGGCGAATAATATTCGTGAATTGGTGGCCTATGCCAAGGCGAATCCAGGCAAACTCAATTTCGGCTCGTCTGGCAATGGCACCATTTCGCACTTGACAGGTGAAATGTTCAACACGCTTAACGGCACCCAAATCACCCATATCCCTTACAAAGGAAGCGCGTTCGTGTTTCCGGATCTCCTGTCGGGACAGATTTCGGTGATGTTCGACTCGACAATATCGATTGGCTCGCTGGTGAAGTCCGGAAAGGTTAAAGCGCTTGCGGTGACAGGCAGCAAACGGTCCGTGCTCACGCCGGATTTGCCTACCGTCGCCGAGTCCGGGTACCCAGGTTTTGAATCAACCAACTGGTTCGGCTTTTTTGCCCCTGCTGCTACGCCCGTCGATATTCTGACAAAACTTCATACTGCCGCTCTTAAGGTGCTGGCTTCGCCAGATCTGCAGGCCCGTTTTGCGCTGCAAGGTGCGGAAGTAGTGGCGAATAGCCCTGCCGAGAGTTTGGCGATGGTCAAGGCGGACATTGTCAAGTGGGCGGATGTGGCAAAAAAATCTGGCGCAAAAATTGATTGAGCAGGCGCAGTGATTGAATTGCAGAACGCCATTTGACGAGCTTTTCGGAGCCAATTCGGTCTGAGATGCCCGTCAATGCTTGAGTTTACGCAGGTCACGGCAAGTCGTACGGCCATGCCTCAGCTTATCCTTGCGTCGCGTCATCTCGAGAAACCCGCTCTTCCCCCAGAATAGGGCAAACTCCCGAAGACGTTTGGGGTCTATCTTCCTACTCCACTAATCACCGGACTCTGAATGCCGCCAAAAAAACTCCACTCCGGTGGCGCAACAACTCGCTGGCTGATTGCCCTCGTTCTGGTTGTGATTCTGATCGCAGGCGGCGGTTGGTGGTGGTGGTCAACAAGCAAAGCCGAAGCAACTGGCCCAGCTGCGCGCCCTGCCAACCCACCAGTTTCTGTGACAACAGCGCTTGTCAAACTGCAGGACTTGCCGGTCACGGTCATTTCCAATGGCTCTGTCGTGGCGCTACAGGCCGTTGACGTGCGTGCCCAGGTCGCGAGTGTCGTTTCAGTTATCCACATTACTGAGGGGCAATCGGTTAACAAGGGCGATCTTTTGTTCACCCTGGATGCACGGACCGAGGAAGCCAATCTGCGCAAGGCGGAAGCACAGGTCATCAAGTCCAGGACCGACCTTGCCAACGCTGAGCGCAACTTGATTCGGCAGCGGGAACTGTTTCAGCAGAAGTTCATTTCACAGGCGGCCCTGGATACTGCAATGAATCAGGCAGATTTGCTCAAGGGCCAGATGGCTGTCGACGAAGCGGCGGCTGAAGTCAGCCGGGTGGCCCGCAGCTTTACGCAGATTCGAGCGCCCTTTGCCGGACGGACAGGGGCAATTAATGTACGGGTCGGCAGTCTGGTGCAGCCGAGCACCCAAACGGCAGCACCGTTAGTTACGATCAGCCAGATTGATCCGATCGGCGTTTCCTTTGCATTGCCGGAAAGAGAATTGCCGCATGTCCAGCGTGCATTGGCAAAGGGAACGCTTCCGGTGACCGTCGAATTGGCGGGGCCGCCAAAGCAGACACTTTCAGGCAAGTTGATTTTTATTGAGAGCACGGTTGACAGTGCCAGCGGCACGATCGCCCTGAAGGCGGCGTTCGCCAATGGCGAAAAATTATTGTGGCCGGGCAGCTTTGTCAATGTTTCATTATCTACACGTAGCCTTGCAGGCGCGCTGACGGTTCCGGTGCAGGCGGTGCAGTCCGGCCCTGAGCGTAAATTTGTTTACGTGGTTGGCGAGGGCAATAAGGTGACTTCCGTGCCGGTCGAAGTCGAACTTATTCAAACCGGCATCGCAGCCATCAAGGGCGCGGCGTCGGGCGCTCGCGTCGTGGTCGAAGGCGGTCAGAACGTTCGCAAGGACAGCACTATTGCCGAAGGTGGCCCCGCTAAAGCCGGAAAGCAGGCAGAAAAAGCGTTGCCAGTGGGCGACAAATCCATAGTGCCACCGGACAAAGCGCCCCAAGTTGGCAAATAGGAGGACGAGATGAATATTTCCGAGCTCTGCATTCGCAGGCCGATCATGACCGTGCTGTTGAACGCTGCGGTTATTGTCGCCGGTGTTCTGGCCTACAACAACATTCCCATCTCCGCCCTACCCCAATACGACACGCCGACCATACAGGTGACAGCATCATTGCCCGGCGCAAGTCCGGAAACGATGGCATCGGCAGTGGCAACACCGCTGGAACGGCAGTTTTCGACCATCGCGGCGGTCAACACGATGAGCTCGACCAGCAGTCTGGGGAGCACGCAAATCACCCTGGAGTTCGATCAGGATCGCAAAATTGACGCGGCTTCTGTCGATGTGCAAGCGGCTTTGTTACGTGCACAGCGCGGCCTGCCTATTGAAATGACGACCTTGCCGTCATATCGCAAAGTCAATCCGGCGGACGCCCCGATCTTGTTCCTGACCCTGATATCACCGTCAATGGCACTGTCAG
>JANMZU010000166.1:0-2041 GCA_031383585.1 Betaproteobacteria bacterium | reverse complement strand
CGCGCGGCTACAAGGCAGCGACTTCACCGGACGCGTTTAGCGTCGTCGATGGCAAGCTCTACCTGAACTACAACGCCGATGTCAAAGCGATGTGGAACAAGGATGTGCCGGGATATATCGTCAAAGCCGATAAGCAATGGTCGGACGTCGAGAAAACATCAAAGGTAGTCCGTTAGCGACGGCGCTGCGCTAATCCTGCGGCCAATCGATTTCCTTGACCAGCCAGTCACGAAAGGCGCGAACCTTGCGGCTGTTGGCGTTTTGAGGCAGGCACACTAGATGGTAGTCGTTCTCCGACTTGATCTCGATATCAAATAGCTTGACCAATTTACCGTTCGCAAGTCGTCGCCAATCAGCGACCGTCGCGCCAGTGATATGCCGTCACCGGCGATGGCTTGCTGCAAGAAGAGCGCGGCGTCGTTGTAGTCGATGCCAGAGGCGGGCGCCGCCATCTTGACGCCGGCGGCGGCAAACCACTTCTCCCAAAGGCCGGGATCGTTCCGGAACAGCGGCAGCCCGGCGAGCTGTGAGGGCTTTGCAGGCAACTTGCCGCGGCGAAACTTGGGGCTGCACACCAGAAAATAGCTGTCGCCAGCGAGACGTTCGCCATGTAGACCCGGCCATGGCCCCTTGCCGAAACGGATAGCGACATCGACACCGTCGGTGGTGAAGTTTGATCGCGACTGATTGGCTTCGACCGAAATTTCGTATTGCGGGTTGGCTTCCAGGAACTTTCCCAGTCGCGGCATCAGCCAACGGCTGGCAAAAGACGGCAGCACGCTGATCGTCAATTTTCGCTCGCGCGCCGCTGGGCTTAGTGCTTCGACCGCTTCGGAGACTTTGATCAACGCCGTTCTGATCGCGTCGGCAAAGGCAGCGCCGTCTACTGTCAGCACCACACGGCGTCCCTGGCGTGCGAACAGCGCCACGCCGACGTACTCTTCCAGCGAACGAATCTGGTGGCTGATGGCGCCGTGCGTCACGTTCAGCTCCGCGGCGGCGGCTGAGAAACTCTGCAGCCGCGCCGCCGCCTCCAGCACAGGCAACGTTGTCAACGGGGGCAGCCGCTTCATGACTCAGGGGTTTTATATGTGAAAAATACTAAACAGTTATGCGAAAAATGATCGTTTGTGCGCACTGCCATGGTCGTCTAAAGTTCCACCTCGCAAGACAAATTTGGCTGTACTGGATACAGCAAATTATTTCACACAAAACGCCACGAGGGCAACCATGAAAACGATGACCGTACGTTATAGCGACAGCGCAGAAACCCGTCTCAAGCTGGAACAGGGCCAGGTAGCATCAACGACTGAGGCGCACGGGCTGGCTATTGAATGCGCGCGCGGTTCACTTTGGATTACATTTGCCAATAGTGGCCGGGACCATGTTCTTGAACCGGGCGAGCGGTTGCCGATTAATGCCGGTGGCCGACTGGTGATCGAAGCGATGGAGCCCAGCGAGCTGGTGTTTTATCGTCATGTGCCGGAGCCGATTGCCGCACCGCAATCAGTGCCGTCGCAAGTCGGCTGCACGCCCGAAGGCTGGCGCAATTTCGTAAACCGTTTGGCATTGCCGCGTACAAATTTTGATAGCGCCTTTTGAGCTGGGCATCCGTGAGTTCAATGTGAACACATCCAGAGTTGTAGTTATTTTGAAGCGCGCGGTGCCGCTGCCGGGGCAGGTCTGCTGGTGCTATCGATGACGCAGGCTTGGGTCATTCCCGAGCCGAGTGCACGTCTGGCGGCTCTCGCCGACCGTTGAGTAACCGGCATGCAGGTGACGACAGACGATAAGTTTGAGCAGCCGCGCGGTTGTGGCTTCGGACGGGCTTGGTGAGGGTGTGGCGAGGCAAGTGAAATCAACTTAAAAGAGGAAAACATGCTAACCGTCTACGGTGATATCTATTCGGGCAACTGCTACAAGATCAAATTGCTTCTCAAGCAACTCGGTCAGCCGTACGAGTGGGTTCACGTCAATATCCTTGAGCAGGAAACGCATACTCCGGAGTTCCTCGCCAAAAATCCCAACGGCAAGATCCCCG
>JANMZU010000822.1:0-4295 GCA_031383585.1 Betaproteobacteria bacterium | reverse complement strand
GTGTGGATCTTCGGCAGTCTCACACTTGGCGTGATGCTTGCGGTGAATTGAAACCCACTCTTTCGTAACCTGTCCGGTGGTGAGCCACAGCCAGAAACGGAAGAAATGGCTAGGTATTGCATGCAAATCCAGCCCGCGGTGCGCCTGTGCGCGGTGCAGGTAAATCGTCACCGCAGCAATCGTGACGTGGGTGAGTGCAATAGTCACAACGACATAGCCCCACCAAGGCAGGTCAATCAGGCCTGTCGCAAAGAAATCAGGAATAGATAGCAAGAGAACTCCAGTAGGAAGGATTCAACTTATTGTTGGGCCAGTTTACGACAAATCGACGTTATTGACTGTGAAAAAGTGTAATCCATTGATTTTGAAATAGTTAGTTTATGGATTTCCGTTGACGCCCAAGTCGACGTTCGTGGCGACTACGCCGGCCAATGGCATCATTCGGATTTCGCGCTGTGGATAGGGGATGTCAATGCCCTCTCGCCGGAACGCACGCAACACGTCAAGATAAATTCCTGAGCGAAGTGATCCCTGTCCATCTTCGGCATCACGAATCCAAACGGTCAGTTCGAGATCAATGCCATTGTCTCCAATGCTCTTGATGAAGACTGCCGGCGGCGGTGTTTCCAGTACCCGCGTCTGGGATGTGCCGGCAGCCAGCAAAAGAGCAAGCGCTTTTTCCAGATCGCTCTGAAATGAAACGCTCACTGTCGCTTTCACTGCCACCACGCGATCAGTGTAAGTATGATTCAGCAGCATATTGCCGATGATGCTGTCATTCGGAATGATCGCTTCGGTCCCATCCAGCCCACGCACGACTGTGTAACGCGCGCGAATATCGGATACGACGCCATGGCGATCATTGATGGTCACCAGGTCGCCGGGTCGAATGGATCGATCCAGCAAAATCACAAAGCCGCTAACGTAGTTGCTCGCGATCTTTTGAAGGCCAAGCCCGAGTCCCACACCTAGCGCCCCGCCAAAAACTGACAGCGCGGTAATGTCGATGCCCAACAACGGCAGCGCAATCAGAAAGGCAATCACAAACGCAAGCGCGCGCACCAGCTTGCCCGCAAAGACACGCATGCTGGTATCAAGACTCTTCGCCTTCATCACCCGATTTTCGACGACGATCGAGAGGGACAGCGCGATGAAAAGTGTAAGCAGCAGCGACAGCATGGCTTGCATCACGAGCAGCATTGTGATTTTCTTGCCACTAAAGACGAAACTGATATCGTCCAGTGCCGCGCTGATTTCAGGAAGCAGACCTGTGAGATATAACGCGGCTACCGCCCAAACTGTAAACGCGATGGCCCGTTCGGAAGCCTTTAGTAATGGGCTGCTTGGGAAAAGGTGACGCGTGAGGTATAGCGTCAGTCTGATCACCGCAAATGCTGCGACCAGCAAGACGGCAACACTTAGAATGGGTACCGGCTGCCACGTCGCGCAAGCCACCTTGCCGAGCCAGATGAAGACGAGCGCAAGTAATGGAATTAACAGGCGCTGTACTCCGCCTGCGCCTATCTTCAACGCCCCTGGCTCCAGATCTCCTGGAATCCTCCCGCGGATCAACCTTGCCACCACCCATGCAACTGAAAAACCGAACGCCAGGACTCCAAGCTGAACCCAGCCTGACGGGGTTCCGAGCTGACTGATCAACGAATCGAAATTCTGCGAAAGATTTTGCACGATAACACAGGCAAGCAGAATGCTTGTAATCGGCTATTTGGCTCGTTCCATCACGGCTGCGAAGAAGCCGTCGGTGGCGTGTTGCTGAGGGCTCAAGCGGAAATAAACACCTTGATTCTTCAGCGGGACTTTCAGCCGTTCAAATATCTTGTTGACATCGACAAGCTTGAACTGAGGATGTTTCGCCAGGAAGGCTTCAACGATTGTCTCGTTCTCTTCAGTGAGGAAGCTGCAAGTCGCGTATACGAGCCTGCCACCGGGCTTTACCAGGCGCGCAGCGGATTGCAGGATGGACGCCTGCTTGACGTTAAGCTCCGCCAATGCCTGCTCGGACTGGCGATACTTGAGATCGGGATTCCTCCGCAAAGTACCAAGCCCGGTGCAGGGGGCATCAACCAGTACACGGTCGATCTTTCCGGCAAGACGTTTGATTTTCGTATCGTTTTCGGAATCGATTTTTTGCGGCATTACATTGGAAAGGCCCGACCGCTTCAATCTTGGGCCCAGATTGGTTAGCCGCTTTTCCGACACATCCATAGCGTAGACGCGGCCGGTGGAACCCATCATGGCGGCCAGCAAGAGCGATTTGCCACCAGCGCCGGCACAGAAATCGACCACCATCTCACTGCGCTTGGGTTCCATCAGCATGCCAAGTAGCTGACTGCCTTCGTCCTGTACTTCGATAAAGCCTTCCAGGAACGCAGGGTGCTTTGCCAGTGCAACTTTCGTCTCAAGCCGAATACCAATCGGCGACCACGGCGTTGCCGCGCAGACGATGCCATCGCGTTGCAGTAGCTTCATGACTGCGTCGCGCTTGGCTTTTGCGGTATTTACTCTCAAGTCGAGCGGCGCCGGATTCATCATGCTGCGACCGAGCGCCAGGATGTCTTTTTCGCTCATGCTAACTTTGAGGTGCGCAATCACCCAGTCGGGCAATTCTGCCTCAATCCCCAACGAGGTCTTCTTGGGAACGAATGACTTGCTATCGGCGAGCCAGGTTACTTCGGCTTTCTTAAGTACGTTCGTCAATTCGCGCGAACTCATACCCTGGTAGCGCGTAAGCGCCAACAAGGCCATCTTGCGGGGTACACCATCGGTCGCGATTGCTTCGATGGCACGCCGGTGCCGCAAAACAGCGTAAACCGTTTCGGCAATGATCGCGCGGTCGCGCACGCCAAGTTTGGCGTGTTCCTTGAAAAATCGCTTCAGCTGCACGTCTGCTGGCGAATTGAGGGGCAATACGATTGTCAGCGCTTCGACCAGCGTATTGAATTGAGCGGGAGTGAATGACATCAGGAAAGTATGGCGCTGAGGGATGCGCCTTTATAGTTGCTTCAACCCGACATTATGGCGTAGAGGAGATGGTTGTCGCAATCAATTCCGCTGGGAAGCGGTCAAGATAGAATTTTAGCTTGACCGGCAAATAATGATGTTTGGGTGATAACCAAGCCTCATAGGTGTCACGGACCTCTGCCGTTTCACGCACCAAATGGATGGTTTCGACGCTACCCAGCCTTGTTTCAATCGTACTTTCGCCAACTCTCTTGAAGACGTAACGGTTGAGCCCGCGGGCGTTGGTCACCCAGATTTCAATCCTGTCATCGAGCGTTCTCAGCTTCGACGATTCGAAGGCAAGTTGAAAGAGAAAACTCTGCGTGTCCTGCAATTTTGGCGGCATATCGAGTTCACGCGTCGCCGACTCACGCGAAAGTCTGACTTTCCCCTTGGCGCGATCAAATTCTGCGGTTTCTGGCGGCTTTTCCCCACGTCGAATGCTGAACCGACCCGGCATTATCCCGCTGGTCGTTATGGTGCCGATACTTTGTTGCGTAATTGTCCCGGCAAACATGTTTACGAAAAACCCGGACGCCTGAATCGTACTTTCAAACGTGTAATTCTCGCCGTCCCGTTTCCATTTGTAGTGAGCAACGCCGTCAGCGACAGCGGTCGTGGCGTTGTATGAAATCGACACGCGGCTGGGAAGTTCGGCAACCGGGGCCGGCTCCACAGTTGGTGGCGGTAAGTCGAGTAATGGCAAGGATGGCGAAGTCGCCAATGGCGCTTGTGCGGGGACGACAGCGGAGGTTGCAGGCGCTCGCTCAGTCGCGCTTGTCTCCCCTTGCCCGCTGGCAACCTCTGCATGTGTTGACCGTCCGTCAATTTCTCCCGCGATCTGAGAGCTGTCGACTGCAATCGCGTTTTCAGGCGGACTGAAATTCGCATTTGATCGTGGCGAAATCCGTGGCTTGGCCGCTCGCCCCCGCCCGCGATCGGCGACAGCTGGCGCCACGAGCGGCGCCAAATTTGCGGCCGCCGCAGTTGGATCCAGCGCAGGCGACAAATACGCGTCGAACTGCTGTTTCCGGGGTTCTTGCCAAGTATCAAGCCAGCTGGAGGTGCCGACAGTCGCAAGCGCGTGAAACAGGAGCGAGAGCACCAACGCGATGACTAGCAAGCGCCGGGTTGGCGACCAAACCAGCTCGCGAATTGCTCTTGGCAGTGCGGCGAGCGTCCAGCGAGGCATTATCGAATTTGCATCGAAACCAACACCTGTTCGAGTGTCGAGCCATTACCTTCCTCGAAGACGATTTTTATTGGCAAAAAAT
>JANMZU010000071.1:0-1546 GCA_031383585.1 Betaproteobacteria bacterium | reverse complement strand
GGCAAGGTATCGCTGCGCTTTTGCTGCTGGAAGCCATTGTCGGAACGCTGCAGTGGTGGTGGCTGCAAAACAATACCCCCTTTGCCGGACCGGTCTCGCTCTGGCAGTACGGCTTTTTCGTCGCTTTTGCCACCGGCTTCGTACTTTTCTATTTCGACCTGCGTTCCCGCGCACTTTCGCCGGCACTGATGGAAGCCCGACTGCAGGCCCTGCAGGCCCGCATCCGACCACATTTTTTGTTTAACAGCATCAATGCGGTCCTGTCGCTGATTCGCTCCGAGCCCAAGCGCGCCGAACGCATGCTTGAAGATATGGCGGAGCTGTTTCGGGTTCTCATGGCCGACAATCGAAAGCTCACCCCGCTGGTGGACGAAATATCGCTTTGCAAACGCTACCTCGACATCGAGCAAATTCGCCTGGGGGAGAGGCTCGCCGTGGTTTGGCAAATTGACGGTCTGCCGACCAATGCACTCGTGCCGCCGCTCATTTTGCAGCCGCTGGTTGAAAACGCCGTCTATCACGGCATAGAGCCGCGTCATGTGCCGGGCACGTTGACCATTGAAGTCGTACCAGAGGGCAAGCAATTCAGTATCCGACTCACCAATCCCTTCGACCCCGGCTCCACGCATGTGTCGGGTAACCGAATGGCAATCGCCAACATCAAGGAGCGCTTGCAGCTACACTTCGATGCTGAAGCCAGCCTGAAAGCCGAAGTGAAGGGTGAAACCTATGTGGTCACGATTACCCTGCCGGTTCGCACGCAGGATTTGTAGCCGCTAAAGACCCGACCATGACTGAAACTATCGCCCGAATCCTGATTGTTGATGACGAAGCCCCGGCGCGGCGGCGGCTGCGCGATGTCCTCGACGATTGTCGTGAGCATTTTCCGCTCATGATTGCCGATGAAGCGACCAATGGTGTGGAAGCGATTGACATCATCAATAAAGGTGGCATCGATATTGTGCTCACCGATATCCGCATGCCGGTGATGGATGGGTTGGAAATTGCGCGGCATCTGGCCAAAATGGACGCCCCGCCTAGACTCATCTTTGTCACCGCGTTTGATCAATACGCGGTGAACGCATTTGAACTCAACGCCATCGATTATCTGCTGAAACCGATCCGTCAGGAACGCCTGCTCGCAGCACTTGGCAAGGCCATTGCGCTCAAGCCCGCGCAGGCCGAGGCGATTGCGGAAGCGGCGCAGACCAAACGCAAGCATCTCTCAATTCATGAGCGTGGCAAGATTGTGCTGGTGCCGATGGAAGACGTGCTGTATCTCAAGGCAGAGCTCAAGTACGTCACCGTGCGTACGGTACAAAAAGAATTCCTGCTTGAAGAATCACTGACCAAACTGGAAGAGGAGTTCGCGGGCCTGTTCACACGCATCCATCGCAATACGCTGGTGGCGACCAAAGCCGTGATCGGATTTGAAAAAGTCGCTGATGGCAGCGTGGAGGGTGATGAGAGTCAGTCTGGTTCGGAAAAAGGTGACGGTGGCGGCACGCACTGGACGGTGGTGATTCGCGGTATTCCTGAAAGGTTG
>JANMZU010000056.1:0-1703 GCA_031383585.1 Betaproteobacteria bacterium | reverse complement strand
ATGAGCCTTCCCATCATGCGGCTCAGAACCGGCACGTCCTTGACTTGCCTTGCCTCAAGACTGGCGCAAAAGATGCGGGTGAGATCGCCCACTTCCTTGGCGATCATGTCATGGAAGCCGATATGGCGACCATGGAAAAGAAGGGCGTTGCCACTGGTTTATACGTCACACACCCGCTCACCGGCGACAAAGTTGAAATCTGGGTCGGCAATTACGTGCTGATGAGCTACGGTGACGGCGCGGTGATGGGGGTGCCGGGTCACGATGAGCGTGACTTCGAGTTCGCGAAAAAATACCGGCTACCGATCAAGCAGGTCATCGACACCGGTAAGCCCTATTCGACCGATGCCTGGCAGGCGCACTACGGCGATCACGGCACCTGCATCGAGTCTGGCGCAATGACCGGCATGACCTTTGACGCCGCTATCGATTACGTCGCAGCACAAACCGCCGAGAGTGGCGGCGAAAAGAAAACCCAATACCGCCTGCGTGATTGGGGCATTTCCCGCCAGCGCTATTGGGGCACGCCGATCCCGATCATTCATTGCAACGACTGCGGCGATGTCCCTGTGCCGTATGAAGATTTACCGGTAAAGCTGCCACAGGATTTGATTCCCGACGGCTCGGGCAGTCCGCTTAAAAAGGATGCAGCCTTCCTCAACTGCACCTGCCCCAAATGCGGCAAAGCGGCCACGCGCGAGTCTGACACCATGGATACTTTCGTCGATTCGTCGTGGTACTACATGCGTTATACGTCGCCGAATTCCGCGCCGGATTATCACGAGAACATGGTGTCGTCGGGCAACGATTACTGGATGCCGATGGATCAGTACATCGGTGGCATCACCCACGCGGTGCTGCATCTGTTGTACGCACGCTTCTGGACCAAGGCAATGCGCGATTTGGGCATGCTCAAGTTCGACGAACCCTTCACGAATCTGTTGTGCCAGGGCATGGTGCTTAACCACATCTTTTACCGCAAAGGCGAGAAAGGCGGCATTGAATATTTCGCACCGGATGATGTGGAGCCGGTGATGGATGCGGCAGGAAAGCCAGAGGCATATCGTTTGAAGTCGGACGGCTCTGCGGTCGAATATGACGGTGTGGGCACGATGTCGAAATCAAAATTGAACGGTGTCGATCCGCAGGACATGATCGACCACTACGGGGCTGATGCGGCGCGCCTGTTCGTCATGTTTGCAAGCGCGCCTGAGCAGACCATCGAGTGGTCGAGCGCTGGCGTAGAGGGCACGCATCGCTACCTGCGCCGGCTGTGGAATTTCTGTACCGCGATGCCTGACGCCGTAAAAAGTGCATCCGCAGTTGACCCGTCCAGGCTCGACGCCAACGCGAAAAAGCTTCGTCACGATATCCACGCCGCGCTCAAGCAAGCCAACTACGATTACACGCGGCTCCAGTACAACACTGTCGTGTCGGCGTGCATGAAAATGTTGAATACGCTTGACGATAATCGTAACGCTGCACCTGGCGTGGTGCGGGAAGGCGTCTCCATAGTATTGCGCGTACTTTATCCAGCCTGCCCTCATGTGACATGGCAGTTGTGGAATGATCTCGGCTTCACTAAACAATGGGGCGATCTAATCGATGCCCCATGGCCAGAACCCGATCCTGCCGCACTCGAACAGGACGAAATCGAGATGGTCGTGCAGGTGAACGGCAAATTGCGTGGCAGCATTCGTGTC
>JANMZU010000815.1:0-17416 GCA_031383585.1 Betaproteobacteria bacterium | reverse complement strand
GCGGGTAGCTCGCTGATTCATGCGCGTATTCCTTAAAGTTGACTCGCCGGGGCGAAACTGAAACACAAGCATCCACGGGCATTTTCAGCCATTTTTGCCCTGTTCACCGCTTCGTTGCTAGTGTCTTGCCAATTTTTCCTGATCTGACGCTGTTTGTACGGCGTCGCGCAAAACACCGCGAAGAACTAGTGTCACGACACCAGCATAGGTTTCCCGGGTTTCCACTCCGCGCTCGCACCGCTACAACGCCGTGTATTTCTTGCTACTGCCGCGCGCTTTTTCCACCGGGTATTTCTCCGCGTTCAATACAATCTTCGCACCAGCGGCTTCGATGAGATCGATGCCCAGCTTGTCGCTGATGCGAATCAGGTAGAGCAGCACATCGGCCACTTCTGCGCGCACTTCGTCTAAAGTTTCCGGCGGCAACTGCTGGCTCTGGGCTTCAGTGAGCCATTGAAAATGTTCGAGTAGTTCGCTCGCCTCTACGGCCAGCGCGGCGGCAAGATTTTTGGGCGAATGGAACTGGTCCCAGTCGCGTTCGGCGGCGAAGTTGCGGAGTTGGTCACGCAGGGATTCGAGATCGGCCATAAGTCGCTTGAGCGTAGCAGATTGGGGTGTGACCGGGGAAGTGGATTGTGCTCCGCCGAGTTGATTGTGTGTGCGTTAGGCTTGATCCTTGTGGTCATTTGCTTGCGCATTGCGATGTAAGAATTTTTGCAAACAGGCAGGCACTCGAAACATTTTCCGACGCCGTCCTACATGCCTCGCGTTTTTACGGTCGCATACTTGATCCAAGTCGAAAAGATCTTTCGATTGACGATGATCGGGTTCACTATGCGCACTTTTCGTTTGTTTGGTTTGTTGTCTTTACTTGGTACAGTCTCTTCCGGTTTCGCGGCAGATGTTCAGGTGATCATTTCCACTGATGTCCGGCCTGGAGTCTACGGCCGGGTGGATTTTGTGAAGGAGCCGTCAATGCCGATGGTCTATCCTGAGCCGCAGGTCATTTATCGCCAACCACGCGGCGAGCAGCTGCAACCCATCTATCTGCATGTGCCGCCAGGGCACGCGAAAAATTGGGGCAAACACTGCAGCAATTACCGGGCCTGCAACGTGCCCGTCTATTTCGTGAAGTCGGCCGAATACGAGGCAAAGGCCGACAAGAAAGAAAAAAGGGACAAAAAGGAAAAGAAGGAGAAATAGCCGCTGAATGCGCGCTGAGCGGTGCTGCGGATCTGGATTGGTCGCGCATGCGAGGCGGGCGCTTTGAGCGCAATACCCGGTTACATTGGCAGCCCCATCTGCTAGCGACGGTGGGCCGTATCACTCAGAGTTGCCTGGCGTTAAGCGCCAGTGTCAACGCAGAGTGCATGCTGCACGTTCCTGCGTCAAGTGCAGGGAGCATTTACGAAGTCAAGATTTACGAAGCGAAAGGTATCGATCATGAATAAGGTGGCGGTTGTGTCTGCCCTGGTGGCAGGTTCGGCGCTGATGTCTAGCGTGGCAGCGGCACAGGAAGTTGGCAAGGTGATTTCCAGCACACCGGTGCTGAAGCGGGTGACGGAACCCAAATCAACGTGCGCCAATGATGCCGAGGGCAAGCAACGCTGCACGACGAAGATGGTGACCGATGATCGCACCATCGGCTACAAAGTGGTCTACGAATACGCTGGCCGCCAGCACACCGCGCAGCTACCATTCGCGCCGGGTACGACGATCCCGCTAGAGGTCAACGTGGCGCCTCAGGGTGCACCGGTTCGTTCGACTACTCCGCCGATCAACACCGTCTATTCGTCCGAGCCGCGCACGGTTTATATGGCTGAATCACCGGTGGTGGAGACGGTGTATCGTGATCGAGTGTATGTCGAGTCGCCTTACTATTACGATCGCCCCAATTACTATTCGAGCAGCTATTACAACCCCTTGTATCCGGTGCTCGGGTTAGGTCTGGGATATGCAGCCGGATATTACGCAGGAGGATATCGTGGTGGGTATCGCGGCGGATACGGGCATTTCGGGCGCTGGCGCCGTTAGCAGCGGTTTTATGGGTCCTCGTCCCGGCGCACCACGGGCCGGGAGTTTCGTTTCGACTATTTCTTGTAGTAGGTCACCCGAAACAACATCGTCCCGGCGCGACTTATAAACTCGTTTGGCCGCTCTTTTTCGGAGAGGTCGTAACAGATTTCCAGTTCGCTTCCGACAAATCGGTAGATGGCTGGGTAGCGCTTGCCTCTGTTGGGGCCTTCCTCGCCCGCTAGGTCCATACGCGCCGCTTGTCCGGCGAGTTCATCCCCAAACAGAATAATCCTGCCGCGGTCACTTGGCGGCGCGCTTCCGGCACGATATTGCGTGCCTGCGATTTGCAACTCGAACGCTGGCGGTAAGGGGAAATTTTTGCCTCCCAGCTCGGCCCTTCGGATTAGCCATGTGCCATTGAGATCGCGGTCGATCACCGGCTCCCGGTCTTTGAATTCGGGGCCGGCGCAGGCTGCGAGCAGCAAAAGCACGGCGTTGAGAAAGGTGTAAGTGAGGGTTTTCATCTTATTGGGAAGTGTAGACCGATCATGCAAATGGCGCATCTATCGTCGGGCGGCCCAGGTTCAACTAGTTGAACAGGTAACCAGGGTCAGCCGGGACCGGGGCGTGCTGCCAGAGCACTAATAGCCCCGGCTAGGCACGATCACGCCGTCTATCGATTCGCCACGCTGCAATGCGTCAATTTTTTCAGCGATCTGGCTCACGCTTTCAGGAAGCAGCGTAATTGCCGAAATGTGCGGAGTGATGGTGATTGCCGGATGCTGCCAGAATGGGTGCCGCGCGGACAACGGCTCTTCGCCAAAAACATCCAGTGTTGCCCCTGCCAAATGGCCACTCGCCAGCATCTGCAGGAGATCGTTTTCCACTAGATGACGGCCGCGTGCGACATTGATTAGATACGCATCTGGTTTTAGTTTTGAAAGGGTGGCGGCATTAAGTATGCCTTCGGTTTCCGGGGTCAGCGGCAGCACGCACACGAGCACGCGCACGCGCGACAGGAATTCATCAAGGCTGGCCTTCCCGCTATAGCAGGTGATTCCTGGTAATGATTTTAGGTTTCTCGACCAGCCCAGCGTGGGGTAGGCGAACCCCGCGACGGCCTGTGCAACGCGCATGCCGATGTTGCCCAGGCCCATGATGCCGACCGGGAATGCTTGCCGGTCGATGGCCGGTTCACGCGCCCAGACGGACGCAACGGCATGCGCGTCGTAGGCGTCAAAACGCCGCGTGTGGCGAATCAGCGCGTGACAAACGTACTCAGCCATTTGCACCGCCATACCGGCGTCATTAAGGCGCACGACTGGTACCTCTGCAGGTAGATTCGGCGTGCTCAACACACGATCAACGCCGGCGCCGATATTGAAGACTGCCTTGAGGTTTTTTTGCGATGCAAAAAGTTCCGCCGGCGGCGCCCACAATACGGCGTAATCGGCCTGTCGCGCCGCGCTTTCAGAGTTCCATGCCCAAACGTCCGCGTGCGGAAGTGCCTTGCCCAGTTCATCGAGCCACGGCTGGATATTTTTTTCGGGGGAGTAAAAAACAATTTTCATCAGGTTTTTGCTCGGTTTACCATTTACAGCCGTCGTCGCGAACCGCGCTAATTACCAGCGGCACCACTGCAGCAAGGCCCATGTCCGCATAGGCATCGCGACAGTCGTTTTTCTTCAACGCCTTGTCGAACGCCTGTTGTTCCTTGGACTTCGGCTTCGGCACGGGTGCGACCGGAAATGGAAAGGCAGTGCGTGGGCCTGAACCGCTGTTGATTTCGCGCGCACGCCGGCGGATGGCATCCAGATCAAGACCGGGCGCGTTGCCGAGTGCGGGCGTGGCTGGCAGACCTGCCGCATCCCGTGGTGCAATTAAATTGTCCCCGCGTGGCTTGAGCAGATCGCGCTCGGTGGCGGCGGGGCTGCCTGGTGGAACGCCTGCCGGCGCGGGTATTTGCGTGGCCTGAGTGGTAGCGGTTGGTGTCGCGACGGTCGCGGGTGGGGCCAGAGCGGGTGTGACAATTTCGCGCTCGATTTTTGGTGCTTTGGGTGCCTCGACACGGGGCGGTTCGGACACTGCTGGAGGTGAGACGGCCGCAGGCGCCGGAATTTCTCGCGGCTTCATTTCGACGGGTGGAGCTAACGGCGGCACGACCTCGCGTGGCTTGGGTTCCGGTGCGACGACGACCGGCTTGGTGACCTCAGGGGCTAGCTTGGACGATACCGGTTCCGGCTTGGCCGCCGGCGCGGGAACGGGTATGGGTGGCGCGGATACCGGCGTTGGCATCACGGGCGCAGCAACCGGTGCCTTCGGCTCTGGAATAGGCGCAGGTGCAACTGCTGTCGACACCGGTGGTGGCACCGGGACGGGGATGGGCAGGGGAACGATTGGTGCGCGCTCAATGATTGGTAATGCAACCGGGGCGGGCGGCGGCGTGACAATCGCCGGTACGGGGACTGGCGGCGGTGGGATTGGGGGAGCTTCGCGCAGCGCCGGCTCGCTGGGCTGCGTTTGCGCCGGCGGTGAGTAGACGCGGTCCACGGATGCCGCGGGCAATACGAAGTCTGTCTCCGGCTTCTCTACCTCCTTTGCGATCACGGGGGGCGTCGCGAAAGTGGGGGACTGTGACGGCGGTGCGGGCTCTTCTGCTGGCGACGGGTTTTGAACCGGGACCGCGCTGCGCGCGCGCTTGTCCGACGATGCTTGGCCCGGCGATGCCGGTGCGGGTGTAGTTGCGCGTGGCTGGGAGGTAACCGGTGGCTGCAATGGTGCAACGTAGCTGCCTGCTTTCAATCCATTGCCTGGCAACAGCGTCTGGACAGTCACCGTCAACGCGCCCCAGATTTTTTCGCCGCGGCGCGGGCCACCTCCGTTGGTATCGCCGAACAGGACGATTGCCAATACGTGGAGCATCATCGAAAGCAGCACGAATTGTTCGAGTGAAGGCTGCTCTACGGTAAAGTCTGAAAATTTCGGGAAGGTGAAACCGTTTCGCATGTCGCTGCCGGCCGATGACGATAAGTCGTGCGCTTGCCCCTGGCTGGACGGTTCAGTGCTACTGCTCTACCGCGCTAAGCGTCCAACCAAACACATACCGTTAGCATACCGCGTCTACGTGGCCGGGATGCCGACAGAAACACTCGCTATGCCGCTTTCTTTTTGGCCGCAGATGTCGCTTTGGTTGTCGTTTTGGCCACCGCTTTGGCTGTAGATGCCTTCGTTGTTTTGCTCGATGCAGCGGCTTTTTTAGCCACTGTTTTTGCGGCCGCTTCGGGAGCTTTTTTAGTTGCTTTCTTCGGCGCTTTTTTTGTCGGCACACCGAATTTTTCGGTCAGTAGTTCGACAGCTTCTTCCAGCGTAATGGAGTCAGCTTTATCCTTGTCTGGAATAGTCGCGTTGGTCTTACCGTGTTTCACATACGGACCGTAACGCCCGGAATAGACCGAAATCATTTGGTCGTCATCCGGATGTTTGCCGAGAATTCGCAATGCACCCGCGGTGGCGCTGGCGGCCGCGCCTTTTGCGCCTTTCCCGGCCTTTGGTTCGCGCTCTTCGAACTCAAAACCGATCTTGCCGTCGGGTTGCCGTACCAGAAACGCGGAAAACGGACGCCCTTTTTTAGAGATGAATTTTTCCAGCAGCGGCGTCTTGCCGGTATCCAGAAGCTGCTTCATTTCCTCACGGCTTATGGCGCGTTTCAAAATTGTTCTGCCGGACCTGAAGTCACATGTTTTTGCAGCGCCGAACGATTTTTCGCAGGCGTAGGAATTGGGCATCTCGAAGACGCGTGACGTGCATTTGGGACAGGGCCCCAGCGGCTCCATGCCGGTGAAGTCTGGCGGTTCGGCGTCGTCACCTGCACCGTCGCCCCATGAAAACTCGATCGCAAGATCTTTGTTGAGGATCAGGTTGGCTGAAAACGCTCGTCCGAGGCGGCTGCGAAAGCCATCTAGTGGACCGACGTCACGCTTGGAAATCAGCGTTTCTGCCTCGGCTGCCTCAAGCTGGCGGCCAGCGAGTATTTTCCAGAAGCCAAAATCGCATTTCATACACTGAAACTTCTTGTAATTCTCGTGCACCTCGCCGCCACATTTTGGGCAAGGGACGGTAATAGCACCGAAATCGCCGGGAATAGTGTCGTGTTCGAAGTTCTTGGCTTGGCCGACGATGTGCTCGGTCATGTCGATAATTTCGGCCATGAACTTTGTGCGCTGTAGCTGGCCTTTTTCCATCAACGCGAGTTTTTTCTCCCAGTCTGCAGTGAGTTCGGGTGAATAAAGCTCGGGAATACCCAGCCCGTGCAGCGCGATCATCAAAGACGAGGCTTTGGCGGTGGGAATCAATTCGCGTCCTTCGCGGTGCAAGTACTTTTCATACAGCAATCCCTCGATGATTGCTGCTCGTGTCGCCGGTGTGCCCAACCCTTTTTCTTTCATGGCGGCGCGCAACTCTTCATCGTCGATTGCCTTGCCTGCGCCCTCCATAGCCGACAGCAACGTTGCCTCGCTGAATCGCGCCGGTGGCTTGGTCGTGTTAGCTTTTACTTCAACCGTTTCGGCTTTCACGTTCTCACCGGACTTGACCGGCGCCAGCGTTGTGGCAGCGGTTTCGTCGTCGACATCGCGGCCGTATACCGCGAGCCAGCCGGCGTTAACCATGACTTTGCCTTCGGACTTGAAGGCTTCTGACTCCACACGCGTGATGCGGGTAGTTTGCTGAAACTCGGCCGAAGGATAGAACACGGCAAGGAAGCGCTTCACCACAAAATCGTAAAGCTTTGCTTCAATCTCGTTTAGTGATTTGGGCGCTTGTGTGGTCGGGATAATTGCGAAGTGGTCTGAGATCTTGCTGTTGTCAAAGATGCGTTTGTTCGGCTTTACCCAGCCGCTGTCGAGGACTTTTTTGGCGAAGACGTTGTATTGGCCCTCTTTCAGCACCTGTAGTGTCTCCTTTACGGTCTCAATGTAATCTTCAGGCAGCGCCCTTGCATCGGTACGCGGGTAGGTGAGGACTTTGTGTTTTTCGTAGAGCGCCTGCGCCAGGCCGAGCGTGGTTTTGGCGGAAAATCCAAACCGGGAATTGGCTTCGCGCTGCAGCGATGTCAAGTCAAACAGCAGTGGAGAGGCCTGTGTCGTCGGCTTGGACTCTTCCTCGACAATACCGGATTTGCCCAAACACTTGGTGACAATGGCGCGGGCTTTCTTTTCATCCCAAAGCCGCTCGGCCCGCTGGTGTTCATCGTCTTCGGATTTCTTGAATTTCTCATCGAACCAGCGGCCAGGATAGTCGCCGCCGGCGGCTGAAAAACTGCCGTGAACCTCCCAGTAGTCGCGCGGGCGAAACGCCTTGATGCGTTCTTCGCGCTCGACCATGATGGCGAGCGTCGGCGTCTGCACGCGGCCAACGGTGGTCAGTTGGAAGCCGCCCGACTTGGAGTTGAACGCGGTCATGGCGCGGGTGCCGTTGATGCCGACTAACCAGTCGGACTCGCTACGACATACAGCCGCGTCGGCCAGGCCCAGCTTCGCTTCGTCAGGCAGCAGTGTTTTGAAGCCATCGCGGATTGAGGCGGGAGTCATCGACTGGAGCCAAAGGCGCTTGATCGGCTGTTTTGCCTTGGCAAACTGTACGATATAGCGAAAGATCAGCTCACCTTCGCGGCCCGCGTCGCAGGCGTTGATTAAGGCATCTACATCTTTGCGCTTCAATAGTTTCAAGAGACCTTTGAGGCGGTCTTCGGTCTTTTCGATAGGCTTTAACTGAAAATAAGTCGGTATCGCTGGCAAGTGCGCGAACGTCCATTTCCCGCGCTTGACCTCCTCTTCCTCAGGCATGCCGATTTCGACCAAATGCCCAACTGCAGAGGACAAGACAAACTCATCGCTTTCAAAGAAATCTTTTTGCTTCGTGAAGCCGCCCAATGCCTTGGCGATGTCGTTTGCGACGGAGGGTTTTTCGGCGATGATGAGGGACTTGCCCATGAATTTCATTACTTTTCTGGTGTAATTGCAGGTGAGGTTGCTAGCGTGAAAACTAGCAAAAGGGGACAAATGATAAGCAGGGTTCTACCCTTATCGCAAGCGCAAAGTCAAAACTATCTGGAAATTCCCTGTGAAATCAAGCCCACAGGCTTTGTTTTTGTGGGGCGCCTGAATTAGCGCAAGCGCTGATACTTTCCGCCCGGCATGCTGGCGATGGTACCGTCGAGCTCCAACTCGGTTAACCTCGAAATAAGTTGATCGGCGGGCAGCTCGACTCGTTGGAGTAGTACATCTACTGGCACGGGGTCATATCCCATGGCATTAAGTAACGGATCGCTTTCTATTTCTGCGCTGGTGGATCGGGCGGCCACCGACGTCACCGCAGCCTCCCAATGCAACTCAACCAGAATATCATTGGCGTCCTCCACCAATTTGGCACCTTGCTTGATGAGTTGGTGACAGCCCTTAGAAAATGGCGAGTGGATCGATCCTGGAATCGCAAACACCTCGCGACCTTGTTCAGCAGCCTGACGGGCGGTAATCAGCGAGCCCGAAGCCAATGCCGCCTCGACGACAAGCACACCCCGTGAGAGGCCGCTGATGATACGGTTACGACGGGGAAAGTTCTGTGCGAGCGCGGGTGTGCCTAGTGCGAACTCAGACATAATTAAGCCGTTCTCGGCAAGGTCGTGCGCTAGCGCCTTGTTGCGCGCCGGGTAGACCAAATCAAGTCCGGTACCAACAACGGCGATGGACGCACTCCTGGCGGCGAGACCGCCCCGATGCGCTGCGGCATCGATACCCAATGCCATGCCCGAGATGATTGTGAAACCCGCCTCGGAGAGACTGCGCGCAAATGCTTCGGCATTTTGCAGCCCGGAAGGGGTGGCATTTCGACTACCCACGACCGCAAATCCTGGCTGTGCCAGCAATTCCCTGCGACCCTTCAGATACAGCAAAGGTGGTGGGTCGGCGATTTCAAGCAGTCGTCGAGGATAGTCGTCATCTGCCAGCGTTAGTAAGTGATTGCTATCTGCTTCGAGCCACCTGAGCGAGGCCTCGAGCTTCTCATGCGATGTTTGGGCCGCAATGCCGCGTGCGACCGCGGGCGAAACGAATTCGCCCAGCGCAGTGGCCGACTGACGAAGTATCTCAGAGGGGGCGCCGAAACGCGCAAGCAATTTGCGGATACCTTCGCCGCCGAGGCCAGGTACCAAGTCAAGCGCGAGCCATGCCTTAGGCTCCGCGCCGCTCGCCGGAATAGGCATTTAGTCTGGCTGAGTTGCGAACTACGGGGTCTGAATGACGTCGCCAACCTGGATTGGTCGGCGCGTGGACATCACGAGCGCGTAAGAAACTTTGTCAAAGACGCGAAACACGAATACCAGCCCGTTACGTTCATCTGGCAGTTTGACGGTGCTGCCAATTTGCGTGCCATCGGACCCTGTTGCGGTCTGTTTTGTTTGACCTAGAGGGTCGACAGTACTGACAGTCGCGCCTTTCTGCAAAATCGCCATCACATGTCCAACTTCCATTCCGTCACGTCTTCCCAGATTTATCGTGATAATTGAGTATTGCGCACCGGTATTGACGCCATTTAGCAGGGAGATGATCGTTCCCGAAACGTTCTTGTCGGGTGAACGCGGCGAGTAAGATGGAACGACCGCATCAGCGGTGGGTGTAAGTCGGTCGCCACGAAAAATTTCCTGAGTGGAGCGCAAAATCTCTATCGTGGAAGTGTCACCAAATCTAACCACCTTTGCGTCGCCAAGGTAGATGGCTTCATAGCCCAATACTTCACCAGCACTGTTGGACAGCGCTTTGCCGGGTCGATATATCTGCCATTTAACGCCCTGGCTTTGCTGCAGGCCGATGGCGTATGCGTTGTTGCCGGCGCCGATAACAACCCGACCGTCTTCCGTTGCAACGATGCGTGGTGCATTTGCCAGGGCGCCTTCATCGATGACGAGCGGCAGCGACAAGAAAGGTGAAATTACCTTGGAGGGAATCGATGGAATCTCAGATGCCAGCACATCAACACGTGCTCGAGGCTGCAGTCGTACATTTTCGCCGCGTTCGCCGGTGGCCAGCGAAAGGTATGGATTGCCTTTCTCATCAAACAACAATTTGATGACATCACCCGGATAGATCCAATGCGGGTTCTTGATTTGTTCCCGATTCATGTTCCATATTTCGGGCCAGCGCCATGGCTCCTTCAGAAACCGACCAGATATGGCCCACAAGGTGTCGCCTTTGACAACGACGTAAGAACCCGGCGCGTCAGCAGCGAGCTGAATAAGGGTGGTGGTCTTTCTAACAACGGATTTGTCCGCATTTTGAGCGGCATTCGCTGCCTTTGTCTCTGCATTTGCGCCTGGATTGGTCTGACTTTGTACAAACAAAGGAACAAAACCGGCTACAGCGATGACAAAGAGAAATGTGAGCTTGCTTTTTTTCATGGCGGTTCTCACCTTTGTGGGGGCAAATGCTGTTTCGAGGTAAGCGCGGTACGCCGTAACCCGAGAAGCAAATTTGCCATATGCGACGACTTCTACTAGACTTGCAAGTCAGTAAAGCGTCACAAACTTAAAGTCATTCCTTAAGATTCTGCACCTAATTTATTCTATTCGCAAGCAATTATGGCTATTCTGGACGTTGTAACTTACCCTGATCCACGCCTGACCCGCGTCGCGGAGCCAGTGAAGATTATCGACAACAAAATCAAGAAGTTGGTCGATGATATGGCGGAAACCATGTACGAAGCGCCGGGGGTCGGCCTGGCTGCGACCCAAGTCGGTGAGTTGAAGCGCGTGATGGTTATTGATGTCTCGGAAGAGAAGAATCAATTGCGCGTCTTCATCAATCCCGAAATCGTCAAGAAAGAGGGCACCGCCGTCAATGAAGAGGGCTGTTTATCTGTCCCTGGTTTCTATGACAAGGTCGAACGCGCTGAAACTGTGATGGTGACCGCGCTTGATCGAGACGGTCAACGTTTCACGATCAATGCCTCGGGACTGCTCGCGGTATGCATCCAGCATGAACTCGATCATCTGGATGGCCACGTCTTCGTCGAATACCTTTCTCCTTTAAAGGCCAACCGCATCAAAAATAAGCTGATCAAGCGCCAGCGAGAACTTGATCGGGACGCCGAGATGGAAGCGCCACGCCGTCGTATCGCTGTAGCGGCCCGCGCCTAATAGTTGTCCACACGAAACACTGGAAACGCCGGCTTCCGAGGTCGGCGTTTTTGTTTTGCACACCATGAAAATCATCTTTGCCGGCACGCCACCGTTCGCTGCTGCAGCACTTGCCGAACTGCATGCGGCTGGCCATCGAATTGAGCTCGTTCTCACTCAGCCTGACCGTGCCGCTGGCCGCGGGTTGAAACTAAAGCCGAGTGCCGTTACCGAGCAGGCTGAGCAGCTGGGACTCGAAATCAGTAAGCCGCTGTCACTCAAGAGTGACGAAATCCAGATCATGTTGCGGACACTCGCACCGGACGTGATGGTGGTTGCCGCCTACGGACTATTGCTGCCGCAGGCGGTACTCGACATTCCCAAATACGGATGCGTCAATATTCACGGGTCTTTACTCCCGCGCTGGCGCGGCGCGGCGCCGGTACAGCGGGCGATTGAAGCCGGCGACACCGAAACCGGTATCGCCATCATGCAAATGGATGCGGGACTCGATACCGGACCGGTGTTGCTCGAGCGCCCCTGTCCGATTACGCGTGAGGAAACTAGCGGGACGTTATTTGAAAAACTGACATCGATAGGATCTGCTGCAATTGTCGAAGCATTGCAGCAGTTGCCTTCTTTGCGGAAGATGCCACCGCAGGGTCATGGTGCGACGTATGCAAAAAAGATCGATAAGTCAGAAGCGCGCGTAGACTGGACGTTGTCAGCAGAGTCGATCGAACGGCGAATGCGGGCTTTTGACCCATCGCCTGGTTGCGAAACGACCCTTGATGGGGATCGTCTAAAAATCTGGCGTGCGGAATGCATCGTGAAGGAAAACGGGCCCGCGCCGGGTACTATCCTTGAGGTTACCGATGATCGGCTCACGGTGCAGTGCGGGGAAGGTGCGCTTAACTTCGTTACTGTGCAAAAGTCTGGCGGTAAACGCATGAAAATCGCGGACTATCTTCGCGGCTCAACAATTCAACCTGGATGGCGATTCTTATGAACACCCCCCCAATCGCAGCACCGAAAGGCATGGTTGCGGTCCAAGCTGCGAGCGCAGAGGTGGTCGGCAAAGTCCTTTCGGGCAAGAATCTCGACCGGGTGCTGGAAGCGGTTCTTGCCAAACTGGTGCAAACGGCAAAACTGACGCCTAACGAGCGCTCAGCAATTCATTCCATTTCGTTCGATACCCTTCGGCATTGCGGCTTGCTCTCAGCACAGCTGGACCTGTTGCTCACACAACCGATTAATGACCCACCCGTCAGGCACTTGCTGCTGGTTGCTTTATCGCAGCTACAGTTTTCCAAGGCCGCACCGCACGCCATCGTTGACCACGCGGTATCTGCTGCGGAAGCAATAGGCTTTGGTCGCGCCAAGCCGTTAATTAACGCGGTGCTCAGAAACTATCTGCGATCCCCTGAAAAATTCGCGCGCGAGCGCATGGGCACCGCAGAAGCACAATTTGATTTTCCAAGCTGGTGGATTGAACGACTCAAGAAAGAACAGCCAGCGCATTGGGAGTCGGTACTGCTATCCGCCAGATCACATCCGCCGATGTGCTTGCGGGTGAACGCCAGGCGCATAACGGTGGCCGATTATTTGGCGCTTTTGGCAAAGCATGGACTAGCTGCACGCCATGTTTTTGGACAGGCGGTCATGCTCGAAAAGCCTATTGGCGTAAACGACCTGCCGGGATTTCGAGAGGGAATGGCCTCTGTTCAGGATGCTGGCGCCCAGCTAGCCGCCACATTGCTATCTCCTCCCCCGGGGTCGCGTGTTCTCGACGCGTGCGCCGCACCCGGTGGGAAGACGGGACACCTGCTTGAAATGGCGGTTGCGGAGCCCCCACTTCACCTGCTATCTGTCGATAGCGACCGGCGCCGACTGTTGCGCGTCGATGAAAACCTGACGCGCCTGGGACTGCGTGCAAACCTCAAAACCGCCGACGCCTCCAAGCTAGAGGACTGGTGGGACAACAAGCCATTTGATCGGATTCTGCTGGACGTACCGTGTTCGGGCTCTGGGGTAGTGCGCCGACATCCGGATATCAAGTGGATTCGTCGCGAAACCGATATTTTCGCTTTAGCGCGCCAGCAAGCTCGGTTGTTGGCCGTACTCTGGAGTTGCCTCGGCATTGGTGGTAGATTGTTGTACGCGACTTGTTCGGTCTTTCGCGCCGAAAATCAGGATATCGTCGTGCAATTTCTGCGAAAAACACCGAATGCTCGCCAACTGGAATTCACTGATATGTTGCCGCCAATCGCCGCGCATTCAGGCGCAATTCCTGAAATGGCAGATGGACAGGTTCTCCCCAATGATGTTCATGACGGTTTTTTCTACGCGCTTTTGGAGAAGACGGCCTGACAGCCTGTCGGATTTAAAGAGTCGAAGCAAGAAATGAGATCGCTATTTGTGCGGGTGATCTGGCTATCAGTCGCACTAGCAACTGGCCTTGCGCCAATGTCAGCGTTTGCCGAAGGCGCAACGATTGCCAGCGCCAAACTGGAGGCCTCGGAAGAGGGCTATCAAATCGACGCCGACATCGAACTGCAACTCTCTGCGACGTTGCAGGAAGCGGTTCGCAAAGGGGTCCCGCTCTACTTTGTGGCTGAATTCGAGCTAAGCCGCGGTCGCTGGTACTGGCTTGACCAGATCGTGACTTCAGCTTCCCGGGAGCGCCGCATCTCTTATGCGCCGCTAACGGATCAATATCGCATTTCATACTCCGGTATCTCGCAAACCGTCTCGTCTTTTGATGATGTGCGTCGCGCGCTTTCGCGCGTCCGCTCCTGGACGGTAGTGGAGAAAGGCCGACTCAAGGCGGGTGAGAAGTACGAGGCCGCACTGCGCTTCCGGCTCGATACCTCGCAGCTACCAAAGCCATTTCAGCTCAATGCCATCGCCTCCAAAGAGTGGACATTGTCGTCGGAATGGTATCGCTGGACCGTTACCGCGCCGGGAGAGTTGAAGCCATGATTCGTGCCATCCTGCTTGCCTGCGTGCTGCTCGGCATCTCGCTCATCGCGCTACTGTTTCGCGCCAGCAGCAACAACGCCTTTTTCAGCACCCATTATCCGTGGCTGCTGGGCGTCGGCGTCGCGCTGATCGTCGGATTGCTGGCGCTGATTGGCTACCAGATCAATTCTCTGGTGCAAAAATTGCGCGGCCGCGTGTTCGGCGCAAAACTCACGCTACGTTTAATGGCGGTGTTTGTGTTGATGGCGGTAATTCCGGGTGGATTGGTGTACGCGATTTCAGTGCAATTCCTTAACCGTTCTATCGATTCGTGGTTTGATGTGCCCGTGGAAAAGGCCTTTGAGGCTGCGCTAAACATGGGCAAAGGTACCATCGACGCGTCGCTCAGCGAACTGGTGCGCAAGAGTACCGAGGCTGCCTCCCGCCTTGCGGCTTCTGAAAGTGAGGGCGGCGATGTAATGCGCCTGATGCAATCGAGTTTCGGCTTTGAGGAAATTTCGCTTTTTTCTGCAGATGGTCAACTGGTCACCTTTGTGGGCGGTAAAGCTAGGCTGTTTGCCGACAAGCCAACACGCGACGAGGTGAAGACGAGTCTGCAGAACAAGCCAGTCACCATGGCCGAATCGCAGACGGATCGAGCCATGTACCTGCGCGTGGTTGTGCCAGTAGCGGCGCACGCAACGTTTGAGGCGCCGCGAGCTTTGCAGGTTATTCAAGCCGCGCCCAAGGGCCTCGCGATCGATGCCGCGAGTGTCGAAGCTGGTATTCGTGACTATCAGCAACTTGGCCTGCAGCGGGAAGGGTTAAAGCAATTGTTTGCGCTTACGCTAACGCTGGCGATGTTACTCACGCTGTTTTCCGCAATTTCGCTTTCATTTCTGCTATCCGAGCGATTGTCGGCGCCATTGTCAGCGCTTGCCGAGTCGACTCGCGCAATCGCCAAGGGGGACTTCTCAAAATTGAACCCCGTTAAAAGCCGCGATGAGTTCGGCGTGTTGACTCAGGCATTCAATACGATGACCCGGCAACTGGCGGGTGCGTCAGAGATCGTCGGGAGAAAGCAGCAGGAATTGGAGCGCGCCAATGCCTATCTTGAATCCATACTCGGCAATCTCACCTCCGGCGTAATCGCGCTCGATGAGCGCCTGTACGTGAAGACAATCAACAAAAATGCGGGGGACATGCTTGGCATACCCCATCGTGCGCTGCACGGCGTGAAGTTGTCAGAATGGGGCGCCCACATGCCTGCGCTCGCTCCTTTCATTGACGACTTTATGATCCAGCTTACCTCGCTGCGGGACAAGCCCTGGGAACGCCAGGTGGACTATGCGGGCTCCGACGGACCAGAGGGCGCACGCGGACGCAAGACACTGCTGGTGCGCGGTACCAAGCTGCCCGCAACACTGGATTCCGGCTTCGTGATCGTGCTCGATGACATTACCGGCCTCATCCAGGCACAACGTAACGCAGCATGGGGTGAAGTGGCGCGGCGACTGGCGCACGAAATCAAGAACCCATTGACACCGATTCAGTTGTCGGCCGAACGGCTACAGCACAAATTGTCGGGAAAACTGCCCCTTGCCGAACAGGAAATACTGCAGCGGGCCACCAACACCATTGTGGCGCAGGTTGGCGCCCTGAAGGGGATGGTGGATGACTTCAGCCTGTATTCGCGTAGCTCCCGGCTAACTCCGACCGAGCTTTCGATCAATGAATTGATCAAAGAGGTGATGGTGCTCTACGAGTCGATGAATGTTGCGATCGAACTCAAACTCGATGATCAGATTCCGTTGATCACGGCGGATGGGTCATTGCTGCGACAGGTCATCCACAATCTTGCGCAGAATGCCCTGGATGCACTTGCTGGATTGCCGGAACCAAAGATAGTCCTGCAGACCAGCTTGCATGAGGGGCGCGTGCGCTTCAGCGTTGAGGATAACGGCACCGGGATTCGTGAAGACGTACTTGGCAGGATTTTTGAGCCTTACATCACCACCAAGCCAAAAGGCACCGGACTTGGCATGGCGATTGCAAAGAAGATTGTCGAGGAGCATCAGGGAAGTGTTTCCGTCATGAATATCAAACCGCACGGCGCGCTGGTTGAAATTCTATTGCCCCTATCGCTTAGTACCGCGCCCAAGCCGACAGGTTAACCGTATGATGCACGCTGAGTGGAAAATATGACAACAAACAATAATATTCTGGTTGTAGATGACGAAATCGGCATTCGTGAGCTTCTGTCGGAAATTTTGACTGATGAAGGCTATAACGTCAGGGTCGCCGAGAACGCAACCGCCGCGCGTACTGCGCGCAGAGAGCAACGCCCGGACTTGGTGTTGCTGGATATCTGGATGCCGGACACCGATGGCATTTCATTGTTAAAGGAGTGGGCGGTTTCTGGCCAGTTAACGATGCCGGTCGTCATGATGTCCGGACATGGCACGATAGAGTCCGCCATCGAAGCGACGCGTATCGGCGCATTTGATTTCCTCGAAAAACCCATTAGTCTGCCAAAGCTGATCGCGACCGTGAGCAAGGCGCTGGCGGGTGGCAAGATGTTGCCCAAACCGGGGCTAACTTTCGCACATCTTGGTCGAGCCAAAGTCGTGACAGAGCTGCGGCAGCGGCTAGAACAGGTCAGCCGCCTGAAAGTGCCGCTCCTGCTGACTGGTGAAGCTGGCTGCGGATTCGAGCTGATTGCGCGCATGGTGCATCAGCGGAATACTGCGTGGCTACAACCTATTGACCACAGCTGGCTGGCAAAAAATCCATTTGCGCCACTGGCTGATGCCCGCGACGGCCTACTATTCATTGATCAACTTGAAACGCTGAACAAAAGCGAGCAGAAAGGCCTGATGCAGCTCTTGGCCAAGCTCGAAAAATTTAACGTTCGACTCGTGGCCTCCACCGCGCAAGCGATGGTGCCGCTAATCGAGAGCGGCGAATTCGATGCCACCCTGCTCACACAGCTCTCCGGCGTCACACTGCGCATCCCCAGCCTGCGTGAGCACCCGGAAGACATTCCCGACCTTGCTAATACGATTCTGTTGCAAATGGTGGAGGCTAACGAGTGTCCGCTACGCCATTTCAGCGTTGGTGCACTCAATGCACTCCGAAATCTTGAGTGGCCTGGCAACCTGCCGGTACTTCAAAACGCGGTGAAGACACTGGCGCTGACAAGTCTGTCTGGTGAAGTCTCGGCTGAAGACGTGGTTCGCGTCGCACGCGAAATCGGCCTCGACCCGGTCGGCG
>JANMZU010000015.1:0-5425 GCA_031383585.1 Betaproteobacteria bacterium | reverse complement strand
CTTCGGCTCGGGCGCGAGCGACCCCTATGCGAAAAATTGGAGGCCACCGATGAGTGTCAAGTATTGGCCGATTTCTGCCGGGCAATTGTAAACCCGCTGCCACTTCATCGGATACATTCACGAGTCTTGAAAAAGGGCGTTCGTTTCTCCAAACCCTAATATCCATAGGCGTTTACAAGCGTTATTGCCTCAAAATCCCCGTCAATAGAAGAGTTTGACTTCCGCTTTGAGGAATCACTATTATTACAAACGTTATAACGTTGATTGCGCCCCGGAGGCGCATATGTCCGCACTCAAACTCACCCAAATCGGTAATTCTGTCGGCGTCATCCTGCCCAAGGAAGTGTTAGCGCGCCTGAAGCTCGCCAAGGGCGATACGGTTTACCTGACCGAGAATCCAGACGGCGTGACGTTGACACCGAACGATCCCGGATTCGAGCAGCAGATGGAAGCGGCGCGAATCATCATGAAGTAACGTCGCGCCGCACTGCGTGAACTCGCAAAGTGAGTCGCTGGATTTGGATCGACGCGCGTGCCATTGTTGCGATCCACGATGAGCAGTTAGCCGAGCATGGCGGCGGCGGCCTTCGTGATCGCGGCCTGCTTGAGTCCGAACTGGCAAGGCCGGTCAATTTGGCTGCGTACGAATCGCCTGACATCGCCGCGCTTGCTGCTGGTTACGCGGTTGGCTTGGCGAAGAACCATCCGTTTGTGGACGGGAACAAGCGCACCGCGTTTGTCGCGATGGAGCTCTTTCTGTACTTGAATGGTTACGAGCTGCTTGTGGACGACGCGCAGTGCGTTCTCACGATGCTCGCCGTCGCCGCTGGAGAAATCGACGAGGCAGCTCTTGCCGAGTGGATTAGGTGGCACAGCGATAAACGCCAGTTTCTATAACCGGTTACGGAAAAACTGAGAGGCGTTCGCGAATTTCCGGTTGTGGCGGATTGTGAACCTTCGACACTCAAAGGACCATAGCAGGTTTCCGCCGCGTGGCTGACATAGGAGGTACTCCTTTCAACCGTGTTTTGCACGATACGGAACGGTGTTTCTTGCTGCGGCCAACCTTGTTTTTGCGTAAAACTGCAGGAATACAAACGCTGTCGGACTAGATGTTTCCAACCTTGTTTTGCAAATAGCCTTTACTACCTTGCTCCAGCGCATCGATCACCAGCGCCGCCGTGTTGAAACCCGCCTGATCGAATATCTCTACCATACAAGTCGGCGATGTGACATTCACCTCAGTCAGATAGTCGCCGATGATATCGAGTCCGATGATGGTGAGGCCAGCAGCTTTTAGCGTTGGGCCGAGGGCTTCGGCGATTTCGATGTCGCGCGCTGACAATGGCTGCGCCACGCCGCGCCCGCCGGCGGCAAGGTTGCCGCGCGTTTCGCCTTCTTTGGGGATTCGCGCCAGACAAAAAGGCACCGGTTTGCCGTCGATAACGAGAACACGTTTATCGCCCCGGGTGATTTCAGGAATGTAGCGTTGCGCCATCACCGACACCGAGCCATCTATCGTTTGTACTTCGATAATGGCATTGCGATTCGGGTCATCGGCACGCACGAGAAAAATTGACGTGCCGCCCATGCCGTCGAGTTTCTTGATGATCACCATCTTGTGCAAATCGACAAACGCCTGCAGGCGCGCCATGTCGCTGGTGACCATTGTCGGCACGGTGAATTGGCTAAACTTGGCAATGGCCAATTTCTCGTTGTAGTTTCGTAACGAAGCAGCGTGATTGACCACGCGTGCGCCCTGGTCCTCGGCGAGGCTCAGAAGCAGTGTCGCGTATAGATACTCGGGGTCGAATGGCGGGTCTTTGCGCATAAGCACCGCATCGAAATCAGCGAGCAGCGTTTCAGCTTCTTTGCCGACTTGGTACCAATGCTCGTTGTTGTTCGAGACCGTAAGACTCGACACGTTCGCAACCACTTTGCCGTCGACAAGTGCCATATGGCGGGCCTCGAACGCGTACACATCGTGCCCACGTCTGGTTGCCTCACGCATCATGAAAACAGAGGAGTCCTTGTAGGCTTTGAGTTTGGCGATGGGGTCGACGATGAAAGCTATGCGCATGTTTTCTTTATTTCATAGTTTTTCCCCCGCTCCGCCATTGGCAGAAAGGGGACGTTCGATGGATCAACAAGCGCTTTTGTTACGCCAGTAAGAAAACTTCATTCCGCCGCTACCGCGACCATTTGTTCATCTGACTTCAACGTTTGCGCCAATTTCTCGAGCTCACGTGAGGCCGCCAGCATCGCCAACCGCGCCACTACGCCATAGGTGTAGAAGCGATTTGGCGGCGCATCCGGCCAGCCTGAACAATCGGGTGAATGGCAATCGGTTTCAAACGCCAGCGGCACGAAGCTCATGCCGCGCGAGTTCAGATTTTCATCGACACCGCGTTCGGTATTCACGCGATAAAAACCGCCGACGACGAAAGAGTCCATCATATACACCACCGGTTCGGCGACGGCACCATTAAGATTTTCCAGCGTGTGTACACCTTCCTGGATGATCACTTCGTTGACTTCCAGCCCCTCTTTTACCACCGCCATTTTGTTGCGCTCCTTGCGGTTCAGTCCGCGCACGTCGTCAGGCGAGCGCGCCGTCAAAATGCCCATGCCATAGGTACCGGCATCAGCTTTCACGATTACAAAGGGCTTTTCGGTGATGCCGTATTCCTTGTATTTCGTACTCATCTCGCCAAGCACAGCTTCGACATTCGCTGCGAGACATTCTTCACCTTCCTGCGCCGAGAAATTCACTTTGCCGCATTGGCTGAAAATTGGATTGATGAACCACGGGTCAATGCCGATCAGCTTGGCGAATTCTTCGGCGACACTGTCGTAGGCATGAAAATGTAAAGTCTTGCGACGCGTAGTCCAGCCCGCGTGCAACGGCGGCACCACCGGCTGCGACAGGCCCTTGAGAATCTCTGGCACACCAGCGGAAAGATCGTTGTTCAACAAAATCGCGCAGGGATCAAAGCCTTCGAGCATCAGCTTGTTGCCGACGCGCTTAATCGGCTCCAGATTCAGCTTGCTGCCATCGGGCAGATCCAGTGCTGTGGGTGCGGTAATCTCGGGCAACAGCGAACCGATGCGCACATCAAGACCCGCGCCGAGCAGAATTTTTTGAATCGCGGCGACATTCGTCAGGTAGAACAAATTACGCGTGTGGTTCTCTGGGATCAACAGGAAACGTTGTTTATCCGGACACACGCGTTGTACTGCCGACATCGCTGCCTGAATGCACAGTGGCATGAAGTCGGGGTTAAGGTTGTTAAATCCGCCCGGAAACAAATTGGTGTCGACCGGCGCTAGCTTGAAGCCAGAATTGCGCAAATCCACCGAGGTATAGAACGGTGGCGTTTCGGTCATCCATTTGGTGCGGAACCAGCGCTCGATGCTGGGACGCGCGTCGAGGATTTTCTTTTCCAGGTCAAGGAGCGGGCCAGTGAGTGATGTCGTGAGGTGTGGGACCATGTCGTTATCCGATTTCCGCAACGCATTGTCAAATGCGGGCGCTAGTGGGTCGTTTCAAGAGCGCCAAGTTTACGCCCAATTGCAGACGGGCTTGTGACACTGAAAACGACCGGGCGCAGAGGCCACGGATGATAAAATCGCGCGGTAAATGTGCTTTGTTTTCATAGGCTCGATTCGCTTTAGCACCCTTTCCAGAGGCAACGCCCACAAAATATGCATATCCACATCCTCGGCATCTGCGGCACTTTCATGGGTGGCCTTGCCGTACTCGCGCGAGAAGCCGGTCACACCGTTACTGGCTGCGATGAAAACGTCTACCCGCCGATGTCCTCCCAGCTTGAAGCAGCAGGCATTCATCTGCACCAAGGCTTCGACGCTGAACAACTGGATGCATACGAGGCGGAGCTGTACGTCGTCGGCAATTTCATGACGCGCGGGATGCCGGTAATTGAGGAAATTCTGAATCGCAGCCTGCCGTATATTTCCGGGCCGCAGTGGCTGGGCGAAAACGTGCTGCAGGGCAAATGGGTGTTGTCCGTTGCCGGTACACACGGCAAGACCAGCACCAGCGCGATGCTCGCATGGATACTTGAGCACGCCGGGCTGGCGCCGGGTTTTCTCATTGGTGGCGTACCGGGAAATTTCGGGATCTCGGCCCGATCACCGCGCGGGGATTCGCCCTTTTTCGTCATTGAAGCCGACGAATACGACACTGCCTTTTTTGACAAGCGCTCCAAGTTCGTTCACTACCGCACGCGTACGGCAATCCTCAATAATCTCGAGCACGACCACGCTGATATATTTCCCAATATCGCGGCGATCCAAACACAGTTTCATCATCTGGTGCGCACCGTGCCGGCCAATGGGCTCATCGTCACCAATGGCCGCGACAAGGATCTGAAGCAGGCGCTGGCGATGGGTTGCTGGAGCGCGGTGGAGGAGTTCGGGCCGGGGCTCATGTGGGACTTCAGACGGGGCGAGCGGGATTCGCAGTTCAGCGTGCTGTTCAATGGCGCTGAAAAGGGCTTGGTCGACTGGGGCCAGATGGGAGCGCACAACACCATGAACGCGCTGGCCGCCATCGCCGCTGCGCGCCACGCCGGGGTGCCGACCAAAATGGCCATCGATGCGCTGAGCGAATTCACTGGGGTCGCCCGGCGCATGGAAGTCAAAGGCGAGATCGGCGGCGTCACCGTATATGACGACTTCGCCCATCACCCCACAGCGATACAGGCAACGCTGGCTGGGCTGAAAAAGCGCATCGGCAATCAGCGCATCTTTGCCGTGCTGGAGCCACGTACCAACACGATGAAGCTTGGGACCATGCGCGCCGTACTGCCGACAAGTCTGGCGCTTGCGGATGTAGTTTTCGTTTACGCCAAGGATCTCGGTTGGGATGTGGCTGCGACGCTAGAGCCAATCGGGACCAAGACCGGCGTGTTTGAGGATCTGGATGCAATGGTCAACGCCATCGTGGTGATGTCCCAGCCAGGCGACCAGATTCTGGTCATGAGTAACGGTGGCTTTGGGGGCGTGCACGGCAAGATTTTGGCTGCGCTCGCAGCGAGGCAAATGGCGGGCAAAGTCTAGATTCGGCGGGCATTTCCGAGAACTTGTGGCCGGCGAGCCGCGCCCAGTATGGGTTTGCACTTTAGCTTCAAAAATATGAATTTGCTTTGGCAACGTTCAACACTTTCGAATTGTTAGTGTTATAGTTAAGTACAACACCACATTACTAAATTGCCAATTCACCGAGCCCAGGAGAAACCTGCATGAGTAGCGACTGGAACAACAACGCGCCGATTTACCGGCAACTCAAGGACCGCATCGTAGCGATGTTGCTTGATGGCCTGCTGAAACCGGGCGACCCGCTGCCCTCTGTACGGCAAATTGCGGCTGATTTTCAGCTCAACCCGATCACGGTATCGCGGGC
>JANMZU010000969.1:0-3191 GCA_031383585.1 Betaproteobacteria bacterium | reverse complement strand
TTCACCAATGTCCTGTCGCTGCTCGACTACAGTGAAATCGATACGTTAACCGGACTACTTAACCGCAAGACGTTTGACCGGCATCTGGTGCGCATTCTCTACAGCCTGTCATCGGATGATGACCGTAACGTCAGGGCGCTCCGATTGCCGCGACGCCGTCATGCGCGTAGCGCTTTTGTTGATCATTGGCTCGCCGTTGTCGATGTAGATCACTTCAAGTGCGTCAACGACAACTTTGGCCATTTGATCGGTGACGAAATGCTGTTGCTGATTGCGACGCTCATGAAAGCCTCGTTTCGAGTACATGATCAATTGTTCCGCTTTGGCGGCGAAGAGTTCGTCGCGTTGCTCAAGCCCACTGAAGAGCACAATGCGCACGCCGCTTTCGAACGGTTCCGCGAGGAAGTCGAAGCGTTTAATTTCCCGCAGGCAGGACGGCTCACCGTCAGTATTGGCTATGTGCGAGTAAAGCGCCATGCGCAACCATCGCTGGTGCTCGAACACGCAGATGCCGCGCTTTATTGGGCCAAGGCGCATGGGCGCAATCGAGTCGTCAAATATGATGCTGCGATTGCCGCCGCGTCGAATCAGCCCAAAGAGACGAGCCCAGAAGTCGAATACTTCTAATTTTCAAAGTGTTTTTCACCGACGAGGGGTTAGTCTTGTACAGAATTTTTATGTTGGTACGCGGTATGCTGGTTTGTATCGCATTCGCGTCGGTGCATGGTTTGTATGCGCACGTTCCTCCGCTGGACCCTGCCACCGCACCTTCTGCGTCAGCCAAGCAAGTCGCCAAATCGCTTTCCTCCGGGATCGATATCCGCAATATGGACACCAGCGTGCGTCCCCAGGACGATTTTTATCGCTATACGAACGGCGCATGGCTTGAAAAAACTGCTATCCCGGCGGACAAGTCGCGCTGGGGTTCATTCGACGAACTTCGCGAGACGGCGCTCGAAAATTTGCATGCGATCGTGAAAGACATTTTTGCGCAAAAGAGCAAAGTTGTCGGATCCGAGGCGCAGAAAATTGGTGATCTCTATGAGAGTTTCATGGACGCGCCGCGACGGGAGGCGCTAGGTTTGAAACCGTTGCTTCAGGAACTAGCCATGATCGATGCGCTGGATGACAAAGCAGGATTGACGACGCTGATCGGGCACTTTCACCAGACCAGGGTAATTGCACCGTTTGCGATGCGAGTGGCACAGGATGCCAAAGATGCACAGCAATATGCCGTCATTCTTTCGCAAAGCGGGCTAGGTCTTCCCGATCGCGACTACTATTTGAATTTATCCGATGCGAAATTTAAAGACGTACGTGGCAAATATGTCGCGCTGATTGAAAAGAAGCTCCTACAGGCAGGAGACAAAGACGGTGCAACCCGCGCACGCGAAGTTCTGGCATTGGAAACCGAGCTGGCCAAGGCGCAATGGAGCCGCGTTGAAAATCGAAATCCCACCAAGACCTATAACAAACTCGAACTTGGCAAGCTGGCAGAACTGGTGCCCGGGTTCGATTGGAAATCGTATTTGCGATCTACCGATCTCAACGACAGGGTCTCATCGGTAATTGTCAGCCAGCCGACCTATTTGAGTGCCTTTGGTAAGGCTGTCGATAGCGCGTCGTTGGCGACTTGGAAAGCCTATTTCAAATGGCAACTCATCAATCACTACTCGCCATATCTTGACAAGAGCTTTGTCGACGATAACTTTGCCTTTGCCGGCTCGCTGCTTCGCGGCGTTCCTGCGAACGAAGAGGCCTGGAAGCGCGGTGTACGGCTGGTCGAAGCGTCGCTGGGAGAAGCATTGGGCAAGCGTTACGTTGAGCGGCACTTCCCGCCTGAGAACAAGATCCGTATGGAAAAGTTGGTCGCCAATCTGGTCGCCGCGTTTGGGCAAAGCATTGACGGGCTTGACTGGATGAGTCAGGGGACTAAAAAAGAAGCGCAGGCCAAGCTGGCTTCGATGAAGCCGAAAATCGGCTACACCAGCAAATGGCGCGATTATTCGGCGATTGCGATTGCAAGTGACGACTTGGTGGGTAACGTTAAACGCGTAAGCCTTGCCGAGAACAAACGCAACATTGCCAAGCTGGGCAAGCCGGTTGACCGCGACGAGTGGAACATGACGCCGCAAACCGTCAACGCGTACTACAACTCGCGCTTGAATGAGATCGTCTTTCCGGCAGCAATACTCCAGCCGCCGTTTTTTAATGCCGCCGCCGATGACGCGGTGAATTATGGCGGCATCGTCGCTGTGATCGGTCATGAAATTGGTCACGGCTTTGATGATTCCGGCAGTCAATCCGATGCTGTTGGTAACCTGCGTAACTGGTGGACGGCAGAGGACCGCGAGAAATTCACCGCAAAAACAAAGGCATTGATTGCGCAATACGGCGCTTACTCAACAATCCCGGGCTACAACGTCAACGGCGCGCTGACGCTGGGGGAGAACATTGGCGACAATTCGGGCCTGGCCGTTGCATACAAAGCCTATCGCACGTCACTTGGTGGCAAGTCGTCGGCTGTGATAGACGGCTTCACCGGGGAACAACGCGTGTTCCTGGGCTGGGCACAGGTCTGGCGGGGAAAGGCGCGCGAAGACGCGGCGATCGTGCTGTTGAAAACCGACTCTCACTCGCCCGGCAGTGTACGCGGTACCGCGACGCTCAAAAATCAGCCGGGCTTTTACGAGGCTTTTGGTGTGAAGGCCGGTGACAAGATGTACCTGCCGCCTGAGCAGCGGGTCACAATCTGGTGATTTATCGCTTCGGTGCAGCGTAGAACGCCAGCTGACGCGCCTTTCGGAACAAAACCCCTTGGCGATGCCCGCCGATCATGGAGGTTGCCAAAAACGTGGGCGCACTTTAGGTTCCGGCCGTTCTGCGTAAGGTCAAGATAGACGAGGCCCCAACATCAGCTCCGGACGCATCCAAGCATCAAAATCGACTTCACTTACAAAGCCCAACGACAACGCGGCGTCTTTAAGTGCGGTGCCATCCTGATGTGCGCGTTTGGCAATTTGCGCGGCACGCTCGTAACCGATATGTGGTGTCAGCGCGGTCACCAGCATCAATGATCGCTGCATCAGTTCGGTGATGCGCTGCTGGTTAACCGTGATGCCACGCACGCAGTGCTCTTCAAAGCTGAACATTCCGTCCGCCAGTAGCCGCACGCTTTGCAGAAAATTATG
>JANMZU010000963.1:0-5163 GCA_031383585.1 Betaproteobacteria bacterium | reverse complement strand
TGCGCTATCCGCGATCCTTTCTGGCGTTGCTGCTGGTGGGTTTCGGCATCGTGGCACTGCCATTGATTGCGGGGCTCGTATCGAACGCGTTTTCCATTGAGCGGCTCTCCGAACAAAGCCAGAGGGCAGTATTCAATGCCTCCGTTGCAACGCAGAATGCGCGGCAACTTTCAACGGTAGCGCTGGCGATGGAGCGATCGGCGCGTTTATACGCGGTGTCCGGTGATCGCGATTCGATTGAGACGTACAAGCAGTCTCGCGAGGGTTTTGGCAAGCTCATTGCGGAATTCGTTACTCAGCCGCTAGCGCCGGAGATGCAGACTACTGCGACGCTGGTTCAGAAAAAGGAAATGAACATCTTCAATCTACTCAAGGAAAAGCCGCCGTCGGCGGAAATAGGCAAGCAGTTCGAACGCGACTTTGCCGATCTAGCCCGCAACACAGAAATTCTCAATGCACTGGCCAGCCGTTTGATCGAACAGGAGGTGGAAGCCCTGAAATCTTTTGCGGCAAAATCACGCAATCAGGTGATCTGGCAATTGCTGGCGATGATTCCATCTGCCCTGCTGTTGGTTGCAGGCTTCACCTATCTGCTGTCGCGACCGATCCGCGATCTCGGTCGAGCAATTGATCGGCTTGGTGATGGCAAGCTGGCCAAGCGGATCCGTGTGAGCGGGCCGCACGACATCGAAATGCTCGGGGAACAACTAGATTGGCTGCGGCAACGCCTGATTTCTCTGGAGGACCAGAAGACGCGCTTTTTTCAGCATGTGTCACATGAACTCAAGACACCACTTACCGCCCTGCGGGAAGGCTCGGATTTGCTGTGCGACGAGGTGGTCGGTAGGCTCAATGACGAGCAACGCGAAGTGGCGGGCATTCTTAAGCAGAATTCACTGACGCTGGAAAAACTGATTCAGGACTTATTGACCTATTCGCAGGCGCAGTCTTCGGACCGACTCGGCAAGAAGACTGCGCTTGACGTCAAATCCTTGCAACTGAGAGACCTTATCGATCAGGTCGTCAACGCGCAACGGCTTGCGATCGTCGCCAAGGCGATCACCGTTAAGCGCGACTGCGAGAAGATTCCCTTTCAGGGGGACGCAGAAAAGCTGCGTGTGGTGATCGACAATCTATTGTCGAACGCGATCAAGTACTCGCCAGCGGGCGGCACGATCGTTATACGGCTGGGCAGGAACAGGGAGCAGGCTGTCATTGAGGTAATCGACAACGGGCCTGGCATCGCGCCGGAGGATCGTGCTCGCATATTCGATCCGTTTTATCGCGGCAAACATGCCGCCGTATCTGCTGTGAAAGGCACTGGATTGGGGTTGGCGATTGCCCGCGACTACGTTGAAATGCACCAGGGTACGGTGGAAGCACTGGCGGCAGTGGGCGCGCATTTGCGCGTCATTCTGCCGAAGCAATCGGCTGCAACATGACGGGGGTTTATGAATTCCATTGACGAGACATTGCGCGACGGTCCGCAACTCTGGCGACGGCTACCGGTTGCGCCACTTTCCGATTTTCTGAACTGAGCGCCTCGCAAATGCAAAACCTGTTGCTCGTGGACGATGATCCGGATCTATTGAAGTTATTGTCTATTCGCCTCAAGGCGAGCGGCTATCGCACTTCCACCGCAGAGAGTGGCGAGCAAGCACTCTCGATGATTGCCGCCGAGCGGCCGGACCTGGTGATTACCGATCTGCGTATGGCGGGCCTTGATGGCATGGCGCTGTTTCATGAGATCGAGCGACGCCACACCGGACTGCCGGTCATTATCCTGACTGCGCACGGCACTATTCCAGATGCCGTCGCAGCGACGCGCCAGGGCGTTTTTGGCTACATCACCAAACCCTACGACGCCAACGAATTGCTGACGCAGGTACGGCGCGCATTGTCGCTGCATGGCCGACTCGGCTCGTCGGCGTCTTCGGCTGGCTCTGGCGCCGGCACTGATAAATCCGATTCTGCTTGGCGGGGCGAAATAGTCACCCGAAGCCCCGCCATGGAGGACTTGCTGTTGCGTGCGGAACGCATTGCCCAGGGTGACGCAAGTGTATTGATTCAGGGTGAAAGTGGCACGGGCAAGGAATTGCTGGCGCGCGCGGTGCATCGGGCAAGCCGTCGGGCTGATGGCCCGTTCGTTGCGATCAATTGCGGCGCCATTCCCGAGGCATTGCTGGAGTCGGAGCTATTCGGCCACAAGAAGGGCGCGTTTACGGGTGCCACGGCAGATCACCCCGGCCTGTTCGTCGAAGCGCATTCCGGCACGCTACTGCTCGACGAGATCGGCGACATGCCGCTGGCGCTACAGGTGAAGCTATTGCGTGTTCTTGAAGCCCGCGAAATCCGTGCTGTTGGTTCGACCAAGACCGTGCCAATGGATGTGCGTGTGATCTCTGCAAGCCATCGCGATTTGAATCAGGCCAAGGCCACTGGCGCTTTTCGAGAGGATTTGTACTATCGCTTGAATGTAGTCACGCTAAAGCTACCTGCATTGCGGGAACGGCGCGAAGACATCCCTCTGCTGATTTCACATTTCCTGAAGGAGCTTTCCAGACGCTACGCAAAAAACGTCAACGCGCTGTCGCACGATGCTTTGGAGATGATGAGTGCAGCGGCGTGGCCCGGCAATATTCGTCAGTTGTACAACGTGGTGGAGCAAGTGGTGGCGCTGACGATCGGTGAAATCGTCTCGACCAAGGTGGTCGAGCAGGCGATGCAGATGGAAATGCAGGGACTGGAGTCGTTCGAAGAAGCGCGAAGGCGATTTGAATACGACTATCTGACGCGGCTACTAAAGCTCACGCAAGGAAACGTGGCGCAGGCCGCCAAACTGGCACAGCGCAACCGGACGGAGTTCTATAAATTGCTGCAGCGACACCGTATAGAGGCCGCGCATTTCAAGTCTTTGGGTGAGTAAACCAGCGCAGCGGGATTGGTCGAAAGTGGGAAGCAGACCGTCGCCGTTTGGAGACAATATTTTTCTTTATGAATCATACGGTTAGAAAATAACGGCGGAACGCGTCGCCAATCGGCGACAAACCAAAGGGAACTATTCGGCAACCGTCAGGTGAAAAATTTTCTAAGTAATTGTTTATAAATGATTTAAATATTCTGGCACAAGCTTTGCTGATATAGCCTTGAATGCTTTTGGATTGCCCTCCCTCCCTGGGCGCTTTGGCGGTTTGGCTAGGTCCCCAAATCCCGAAGGTTCTCCTCCAACGGCATTCGAGAGTGCGCCTTCAGGGGCGGTCGAAAGACTGCCCCTACTTTTTTCCGAAATGCACTTACAACTATTCGGACTCCTCAATCCAGGCCATCTGTATCGCTTCCAGAATCTTTTCGCCCGATTTGTTGGGATCGTCCGCAAATTCCTCTAGTCCACACACCCACTGATGCAAATCGGTGAAGCGGATGATTTTGGGGTCGACTTCAGGAAACTTGTCGCTTAGCTGAATCGCGATTTCGAGAGAGTCCGTCCATTTGAGTGACATCAGTGGTTCTCCCGGGCATGATTAATCGTGTACTTGGGGATCTCGATAACCAGCGGCGTATCGCGCACCCTGGCCTGGCAAGAGAGGCGAGACAGCGGTGTCAGGCCCCAGGCCATATCCAGCATGTCTTCTTCCTTTTCCTCCTGTTCGTCGAGCGAATTCAGGCCTTTGCGGACGATGATGTGACAGGTGGTGCAGGCGCAAGATTTCTCGCAGGCGTGTTCAATGGCGATATTGTTTCGCAAAAGCGCATCGCACACGGTTTCACCGTTGGGCGCTTCAAATTCGAGCCCGTTCGGGCAAAGTTTTTCGTGCGGGAGCACATGTATTTTTGTCATGATGCGGTGTGACTTTCGTTTAATTTCGATGCGGAGCCCAGGGCTGCATCCAGCGTTTTACCTCTGAGAGCGGCGGCAACGCCGGCGTCCATACGACGTTCTGCGAAATTCTCGGTGGCTTTGGAAACATCCGCAATCGCATCCTTGATGATGCGATGATTTTCGTTAGTCGCGCTCACGCGAAGTGCCGCAAGACTCGCCTCGATTTGCGTACGCTCGGCAACGCTGAGCAACTGGTCACCGTCCTTGGCGAGCGCAGCACCAACCGCTTCCAGCAAGCGCGCGGCATCCACGCGCTGCTCAGCAAGGGAACGCGCATCGGAATCCACTTTTGCGTACGCGAAACTGGCTTGCAGCATGTCGGCTATTTCTGCATCAGTCAAACCATAAGAAGGCTTCACGTCAATGCTGGCCTCCACGCCGTTGGTCATCTCGCGTGCGGCAACAGAAACGAGGCCATCCGCATCCACCTGAAAGCTCACGCGGATGCGTGCGGCACCGGCAACCATTGGCGGGAATCCCCGCAATGTGAAGCGGGCAAGCGAGCGGCAATCTTTTACCAGTTCCCGTTCACCCTGCACGACGTGAATTGCCATCGAGGTTTGGCCATCTTTGAATGTCGTGAATTCCTGCGCGCGCGTGACCGGGATCGTCGAGTTGCGGGGGATCACTTTTTCGGTGAGGCCACCCATTGTTTCCAGACCGAGCGAAAGCGGAATCACATCGAGCAATAACATGTCATCGCCTGACTTATTGCCAGCGAGCACGTTCGCCTGTATGGCGGCACCCAGCGCAACCACTTTGTCCGGATCAAGATTATTGAGCGGCGTCTTGCCGAAATAATCTGCGACGGCGCTCTGCACATGCGGCATACGCGTCGCCCCACCGACCATAACCACACCCGCAATGTCGTCAATAGACAGCTTCGCGTCACGCATTGCCTTCTTGACCGGCGCAAGCGAGCGCTCGACCAGCCCCGCGGTCATCGCCTGAAAGTCGGCACGCGACAAATTGAGATTGAGGGTCTGTCCGTAGGAGAGAGATACGTCGGCGTGCACATCGGACTCGACGGTTAGCTGCTCTTTGACCGAGCGTGCCGCCATCAAGAGGCGGCGCAAATCCTTGTGATCGGCGCTCGCCATGCCGTGGGTTCTGCGCCAATGCGCAACGATGGCCTGATCGAAATCGTCGCCTCCCAATGAAGAGTCACCATTGGTTGCCAGCACTTCAAATACGCCGCGCGACAATTTCAAAATCGAGATATCGAACGTGCCACCGCCAAGATCGAATACGGCATACGTACCTTCACTGGCGTTATCGAGTCC